>JBBSVF010000108.1:0-9423 GCA_038233745.1 Gemmatimonadales bacterium | reverse complement strand
TGGTCATCATGAACATCATGCTCGTGGCGGTGGCCGAACGCACGCGGGAGATCGGGATCCGGAAGGCGCTCGGTGCACGCCGGCGCGACATCCTCCGCCAGTTCCTTGTGGAAGCAGCCACGCTCAGTACCCTGGGTGCCATTCTCGGCATCGCCCTCGGGATTCTGGGCGCCAAGATCATCTCCCTCAACACGCCGCTGCCGGCCGCCATTGCTCCGTGGTCACTGGTGGTGGCCACCCTTCTCGGAACCGTCGTGGGCATCGCGAGCGGTGTGCTGCCGGCGCGTACCGCGTCCCGCTTGGACCCCATCGACGCGTTGCGTCAGGAGTGAGGATGCGCCTCTTCACCAGTCTGTCCCAGGCCGTCGAGGGAATGTCCATTGCGCTGGATGCGCTGCGCGCCAATCGCGCCCGAGCGCTGCTCACCATCATGGGCGTCGCCCTGGGTGTGTTCGTGGTGGTGGCAATGTCCAGCGTGATTCGCGGCGTGAACGAATCGTTCCGGCGCGATCTCGAGGCGGCCGGCCCCACGTCGTTCTACATCTATCGCCGTCCGCTCACCCCGTTCACGAGCTGCGATGGCACCGTGGAGAGCTGTCCCGACCGTCGCAATCCCGCGATCACACTGGACGAAGTGTCGGCGCTGGAGCGCCTTCCAACCATCCGTGCGGTGACCGCGCATATCGGTACGGGCGCCACCTTCCGCTACAAGGACCGCAAGATGCGCGCGGGCATGGAGGTCTACACGCCCAACTGGACCGATGTCGACGGCGGGGACATCTACCCCGGGCGCAGCTTCACGGCCGCGGAGAACGCGGCTGGCGCGAATGTCGTGCTGGTGAATGACCGAATGGCCGAGACCCTCTTCGGGCTTTCCGAGCCCGTTGGAAAGGAGATCTTCATCGATGATGTGAAGTTCACTGTCATCGGGTTCTACCACTACACCGCGAGCCCGATGGGTACGCCGACGGCCGCCGGCGGCGGTGATTCGCCAAAGGCCATTGTTCCCTTCGAGAGTGCGCGTCGGCATCTGAACCTCTTCATGCGCGGGAACAATCTGATCGTCAAGCCGATGTCCGGCGTGAGCGTGGTGGAAGCGGTGGACGACGTCACCTCCACGCTGCGATCGCGCCGAGGACTACGGCCGCGAGATCCGGACAACTTCGCGGTTGTCACGCAGGACCGGCTCTGGGCCGTGTACGAAAAGCTCTTCGGGACCTTCTTCGTGGTGGGACTCGCGCTGTCGTCGGTGGGGCTGCTCGTGGGCGGCGTGGGCGTGGTGGCGATCATGATGATCAGCGTGACCGAGCGCACGCGCGAGATCGGCGTGCGGAAGGCGCTCGGTGCCACACGCTGGACTATCCTCTGGCAGTTCCTGGTGGAGGCAGTCACGCTCACCGGCCTCGGCGCAAGTGTGGGCCTGGCGCTTGGCATTCTTGTGGCGCTCGGTGTTCGCACCGCGTGGCCGGCGATTCCCGCCAGCACGTCGTGGGGGAGTGTCGTTGCGGCACTGGCCATCAGTGCGGTGACCGGGGTCGTCTTCGGCATGCTGCCAGCCGTCCGTGCGGCCCGGCTGGATCCGGTGGTGGCGCTGCGCTACGAATAAGGCGAGTCGCGGCGCGCGGTTCACAGCGCGCGCGGCAGGGGTGAGCGTTCAGGCGCACGTGACGTTGCCGACCCACTCATCCCGTCCCGCATGCCCGAGCCGGTCTCCATTCTTGCCATTGCCGCCCACCGTGACGACGTGGAGCTCACCTGTGGCGGCACGCTCATCCTGGCCGGGCGCCGCGGGCAGCGTACCGCCATCATCGACCTGACGCGCGGAGAGATGGGGACGCGCGGCTCCGCATCGCTGCGACAGGCGGAGGCCGAGCGTGCAGGCGCAGTACTCGGTGTGGCGGAGCGCGACACCCTTGGACTCCCGGACGCGGGCATCGAAAACACACCTGCCACGCGGGAGGCCCTTGCCGTGATGATCAGACGTCTCCGTCCCAAGGTGGTCATTGCTCCGGCGCTCGACGGCCGGCATCCCGATCATCGCATTACCGCGCAACTCGTTCGGGATGCATGCTTCGTGGCTGGCCTTGCTCGCGTCGCCCCCGATGTTCCGCCACATCGCCCGCTCAAGATTCTTCACTCGCTCACCTATCGCCAGGACTTCGTTCGCCCCACCTTCGTGGTGGATGTGAGTGACGTGTTCGAGACCAAGCTCGAGGCGGTCCGCTGCTACAGCTCGCAGTTCGATGGCGCGACGCAGGCCGGTGAGGTCTATCCGAACGGGGAGCCACTGTACGACATGATCACGCATTACGCGGCCACGTACGGTGCGCTCATCCGCAGCCGGTACGGCGAGCCCTTCCTGACTACCGAAATGATGCGCGTCGAAGACGTGACTGCGCTGGAGGTTTCCACCTTTTGAGCGATGACGCATCGGCCGTCACCTACGGCTCCTATCTGGCCCTTGATCGACTGCTCACCCTGCAGCAACCGCGCTCCGCGCATCCGGACGAGCTGCTGTTCATCGTCGTGCATCAGGCGAGCGAGCTCTGGTTCCTCGAGATCCTCCACGAGCTGGATCTGCTCATCGGAAGCCTCGCGGATCAGGAGGCGGAATTCGCACTCTTCCGCATGGGCCGCATCAATGCACTGATGCGGATCGTCTCGGCGCAACTCTCCGCGCTCGAGACGTTGCCCCCGCAGCATTTCGCGGAGTTTCGCACGCATCTCGGATCGTCCAGTGGCTCGCAGAGTGTGCAGTTCCGGGCCATCGAGGCGGTCTCAGGGCTTCGCGGACCCCATTTCATGAACGTGCTGAACGAGCATGGCCCGCTGCCGGAGATCGTGGCGAAGGCGCTGGAACAGCCACCGCTGCAGACCCTCTTTCTGGAACTGCTGCAGAAGACAGAGGTGACGCTGGAGGCACTTTACACCGGTGCCCGCCCCTCGACGCTGTTTTTCCTGGCCGAGGCGTTTCTGGAGTACGAGCAGCAGTTCGGGCAGTGGCGCTTTGCCCACGTGCAGCTCGTGGAGCGGGTGCTGGGCCCGCTGACGGGGGGCACGGGCGGCACACTCGGCGCGAAGTACCTGTCGCGCACGATCGACCAGAAGTTCTTTCCGGAACTCTGGGCTGTGCGCGCACGGTTCTACGGCTCCGCGCCCTGATGATCGATATCTCGGTGCTGGTGCGCGTGGGCACCCCCGAGTGGCCGGGTGACGCGGCCTTCTGCTGTGGCTGGACGCTGCGCATTGCCGACGGTGCGCCGATCAACCTGAGCGTGGTGAGCGGCAGTCCGCATGTCGGAACGCATGCCGATGCGCCGCTGCATGTGCGCGACGACTGGCCGGCGAGTGAGTGTCTCGATCTCTCCGCCTTTCTGGGCGCGTGCCGGGTGATCGATGTGCGAGACAGTCCAGCGGGTGTGCTGGATCTGGCGGCGGATGATGTGCGCCTGCGTGATGCGCGGCGGATCATACTCCGGACGGGACGATCGATCGTTTCGGGTGAGTTTCCGGAGGCGTGGCCGGCGCTGGCGCCGGAGGTGGCCGGCGTGCTGGTGGAGCGCGGGATGGACCTGCTCGCGGTAGACTGTCCGTCGGTGGATGAGCGCGAGAGCAAGTCGCTGGCGGTCCATCACGCCGTCTTCTCGCGCGGCGCATTCATCCTCGAGAACCTCGACCTGCGCAACGCGCCGGAGGGGGACTACGAGCTCGTGGCGCTGCCACAGCGCCTCGAGGGCCTGGAGGCGGCCCCAGTGCGTGCGGTGCTGTTTCCCATTCCCGAGGGCGAGATCGCCTCGCAGCGCTGAGGGGATTACCTTTCGAGAGTATGCCGTCAGAGCCTATCTACCTCGATCACGCCGCCACCACGCCTGTCCGCACCGAGGTGATGGAGGCGATGCAGCCCTTCTTCGGGCCTCGTTTCGGCAATCCGTCGAGTATGCACCGATGGGGACGGGATTCTCGCACCGCGCTGGACGAGGCGCGTGAGCGTCTCGCATGCTCCCTCGGCGCGCATCCTGATGAGGTGGTGTTCACCTCGTGCGGCACGGAGGCGGACAACATGGCTGTCCTTGGCGTGTGGCGCGAGCGTCATGCCGAGGGGCGGTGCGCGGTGCTCACCACACCCATCGAGCACAAGGCGGTGCTCGCTGCGGCGCATCAGGCGGCGCGCGAGGGTGGTGAGGAGCGTCACTTCGAGTTGTCCGCAGACGGTGTCGTCACTCACGAGAGTATGCTGGCGCAGCTTGCCGACGACGTGGCGATCTGCTCGGTGATGTGGGTGAACAACGAGGTCGGTGTGATCCAGCCGGTAGCGGCGCTGGCCGAGCTCTGCCGCGAGCGCGGGATCGTGTTCCATACCGATGCCGTGCAGGCATTCGGCAAGCTTGTAGTGGATGCGCGAGCCGTGCCGTTCGATCTGGCGTCGATCTCCGGTCACAAGATTGGCGCCCCCAAGGGGATCGGCGCGCTGTTCGTGCGACGCGGAACGCCGCTCGCACCATTGCTCTTCGGCGGCGCTCAGGACCGTGGCCGCCGGCCCGGCACGGAGAACGTGGCCATGGCAGTGGGGCTCGCCTGCGCCGCCGAGCTTGCGGTGGCGGAACGCGAGCATGAGTGGAAGACGCTCGAGTCGCTGCGCGATTCCCTGGAGACGCAGCTCATGGCGAGCATTCCCGACGCGGTGATCCACGGACGAGGCGTGCCGCGCGCGCCCCACATCACCAATATCAGCGTCCCCGGGACCGACAGCGAGTCCCTGCTCATGGCACTCGACCTTCGGGGCATCGCGTGCTCGGCGGGATCGGCGTGTCAGAGCGGGAGCATCATCCCCTCGCACGTGTTGAGCGCGATGGGCGTGCCCGCGGAGCTGGCAGGTGCGGCCATCCGCATGAGTCTGGGCTGTCTGAACAGCCAGGCGTGTATCGACCGGGTGGCCGCTGTCTTCCCCGTGCTCGTGGCGAAGTCGCGCCGCCTCGCGACGGCCTGATCTGATGGGCGAGCGTGTACTCGTCGCGATGAGCGGCGGCGTGGATTCATCGGTGGCGGCAGCGGTGCTGGTGCGCGCTGGCTACGACGTCGTGGGAGTCACGATGAAGCTGTTCTGTCACGGCGAGGACCTGCCAGACCGTCCCTGCTGCTCGCTGGACAGTGTGAACGATGCCCGTCGCGTTTGCGAACAGCTGGGCGTACCGCACTATGTGCTCAATCTCGAGACTGCTTTCGGCCGCGATGTGGTGAGTGATTTCGTGAATGAGTACGCGCGCGGCCGCACTCCGATTCCGTGCGTTCGCTGCAATACCTTCACGAAGTTCCGCGACCTGCTGCGCAAGGCAGACGCGATCGACGCGCCGTGGATTGCCACGGGCCATTACGCGCGCGTGTCCGATGGCGCCCTCCTGCGTGGTCTCGATCACGCCAAGGATCAGTCCTACTTCCTTTGGGGCATCCAGCGCACCGTGCTCGGCCGCATGCTCCTGCCCGTGGGCGGGCAGACCAAAGCGGAGACCCGCGCGGTGGCGCGCGAGCTTGGATTGTCGCTCATCGCCGACAAGGTGGAGAGCCAGGATATCTGCTTCGTACCGGATGGCGACCATGCGCGCATCATCGCCCGTGAGCTGGGCGCCGATGCGCCCGCGCTCGCGTCCGGACCGATCCTCCTTCGCGACGGCACCGTCGTCGGCGAGCACGACGGCTTTGCGCGCTTCACCATCGGACAGCGTCGCGGGCTGCCCGGGGGCTTCGCGGAACCCATGTTCGTGGTGGAGATCATCCCCGACGGCCGCGTGGTGGTGATCGGGCCCAGGCAGGCGCTCATCGGTCGCGGGCTGGTGGCGCACGAGATGAACTGGCTGGCGGACGCACCCTCGGAAGGCGATGTGGTGGACGTTCAGATTCGCCATCGCGCCACACCAGTGACCGCTACCGTGTTGCGAGTGGACGCGCACGAGACGGAACTGCTCTTTCCCCAGGGCGCCTCCGCGATAACCCCGGGACAGTCCGTGGTACTCTACGACGGTGAGCGCGTGCTGGGGGGTGGGGTGATCGAGCGCGCGCACCGGATGCTCACGGTGATCGCAGCCTGACACCCTCGCGCAGCACACTTTGATCGTTGTGCTGCCCGGACTATCAGGTGCTGAGCGTCTCGCCGAATTTGCGCATGGCCTCTTCCTGCTCGGGGGTGAGTTGCTCCGGCACGCTCACGTCCACCTGCACGATCAGGTCACCCCGCGAGCCGTCGCGTTCCAACCCGTGCCCCTTCACACGGAATCGCCGTCCGTGCTGCGTGCCGGGAGGCACCTTGATCGACAGCTTCGTTCCGTCCAGCGATTTGACGTTCACCTTCTTGCCCAGCGTAGCGTCAACAATCGAGATGGGAATCGGCGCAATGAGGTCGAGTCCTTCGCGACGATAGAATCGATCCGGCTGCACCTGAAAGGTGATCAGGAGATCGCCGGGCGGCCCGTTGCGGGTTCCGCGCCCCCCCTGCCCCTTGAGCCTGATCCGCGTTCCGGAGTCCACTCCCTTGGGAACCGTGATCTGCAACTTCCGGCGCGACCGCACCTCACCCGCGCCGGCGCAGGTGGGACAACGCTCGGTGGGTACCTGGCCGCGGCCAAGGCAGACCGGGCACGGACGCTGTACGGCGAAGCCGCCCTGCCCGAAGCTGATGGTGCCGCGTCCACCGCACTCCGTGCAGGTCACCAGCTTCGCGCCGGGCGCTGCACCGCTGCCGTGACAGGTGACGCATTCCTCGTTGATGTCCAGCTCCACCGGCACCTTTCCGCCGAGCGCTGCGGTGCGAAAGGGAATCTGGAGGGTGGTCTCGACATCCTGTCCGCGCTGGGGCCCACGTGCGCGAGATCCCTGCGCGCTCCCTCGGCCGGCCGCGCCAGGAGCGCCGCCGCCGAACATGCTGCTGAAGATGTCGCCCAGGCCGCCCAATCCGCCCACGTCGAAGTCCTCGAACCGCACATTCCCCTGCGCCCCGCCCGGTGGCGGATAGCCGCCGCGCGCCGCACTCGGACGGCCGCCTCCGAAGCCCCCGAACGCTCCGAGCTGACGCATCTGGTCGTACTGCTTCCGTTTGTCCGCGTCACCGAGCGTCTGGTAGGCCTCGGAAATTCCCTTGAACTTGTCCGCCGCCTTCGGATCACCCGGGTTCTTGTCCGGATGATGCTTCGAGGCGAGCGAGCGGTACTTCTTCTTGATCTCGTCCTGCGGAGCGGACGCCGGGACGCCGAGAACGGCGTAGTAGTCTTGCTGTGCCATGGCGGACCCTACGCGGTCAGCCGTTCCATTGCTTCACGACTACCCGTGCCGGACGCAGGAGCTGTCCGTTGAACAGGTAGCCGGCCTGGAACGTTCGTGCGACGAGGTGATCCTCATCGGGCGATGAGGCCGGCTCCGTCATCACCGCCTCGTGCTGCGCGGGATCGAATGCCGCACCGGTGGGATCGACGATTTCGAGACCGCTCGCCCCGAGTGTCTTGAGGAGCTTCTTCTCCACCATCGCGGCGCCATCCACGACGGTCTTCGCGTCTGTCGTCGCAGGATCGATGTGCGCGAAACGACCGAGATCGTCCAGCGCGTCGATCATGTCCTTGATCAGGTCGCCCTGCCCGCGAAGATGCGATTCCTGCCGCTCCTTCTGGGTGCGCTTGCGGAAGTTGTCGTATTCTGCGGCGAGGCGAAGATACTTGTCGCGCTGAACCGCCAGCTCATCACTCTCGGCCGCGCCGGCATTGGCCTCGCCAGCGGACTCCACTTCGTCCGTGAACTCGGCGTCGACTTCCGTGTCGGCGGGCTGCATCTCATCGTCCATCGATTCGTTCTCGTCCATGAGTATCGGCGCGGGGGAAACGGCGTGCAATTTCGCCAGTCGGCAGGGTGACTCGCAACTCGCGAGCCGGAGGTATCACCGCGGCGCCGAGCTGTGCAGGTTCAGGAGGTGCCGACGCGTCATCTCAAGCGCGGCCTGGGCCGCACGATGGCGGATCTCCGCACGGTCGCCGACGAGCGAGAGGCAGCGGACCTCCTGAGTATCGCCATCATCCAGCGCTACCCATACCGTGCCAACCGGCTTGGCGCTGGACCCACCGCCGGGGCCGGCGATGCCGGTGATCGCGAGAGCCAGACGCGCATTGGTTCTCTGCCGGACACCGGTGGCCATCGCCGCCGCGACTGGCTCACTGACCGCGCCGTGCGCACGGACGATGTCGGCAGGAACTCCCAGAAGCGTCGCCTTCATCTCATCGGCGTAGGCAATGACTCCGCCGATCACCACGTCGCTGCTGCCTGGGATCGCGGTGAGCCGTGCACCCAGCAGTCCCCCGGTACAGCTCTCGGCCACCGCGAGCGTCACGCCCGCTTCGCGACAGGCCTGCAACACCACGCTGGCGAGATCAGCGCCGTCCTCGCCATAGATGTATTCCTGCACGACGCTCTCGATCGCGCGGACCGCTACCTGTAAGCGCTGGGTGGAGCGTACAGCGGTGTCGCCGCGGACGGTGAGGCGCAGGTCCGTTCCGTCGGCGTTCGGGAGATACGCCAGTGCGGCGTCAGGCACGCCGCCGGCGATCGTGAGGATCCGGTCGGCAATGGCGCTCTCGCCGATCCCGGTGGTGCGGAGAGTGCGCGACTGGATGATGTGCGCGTCGTTCCCCACGAGGGTGCGCAGCCGAGGCAGGAGGTGGTCGGCGAGGAGACCTCGCATCTCTCGCGGCACGCCGGGCAGCATGGCGACCCACCGCCCGCGCTCATCTTCCATCCAGATACCGGGCGCGCTGCCATGATCATTGCGCAGCTTCTCCGCCCCTGCGGGCAGCAAGGCTTGCTGCCGGTTGGACTCGGGCATGGGGCGCTTGAATCGCGTGCGCCACCGCTCCTGCATCCAGGCGAGATGGTCTTCGTCCAGCACCATCTCGCGCCCGAACAGTGCCGCGATGCTCGGCTTGGTGAGGTCATCGCTCGTAGGGCCAAGACCCCCTGTGGTGATCACGGCGCCGGCGCGTTCGAGCGCCCCGCTCACGGCATCGGCGATTTCCTCCGCGGTGTCCCCGCAGGTGGTCCGGCGCGAGATCCCCACGCCGATGGACGCGAGGGCGCGCGCGAGATGCGCGGCATTCGTGTCGATCGTGAAGCCGAGCAGCAGTTCGTCGCCGATCGTGACGATTTCCACCTTCATCGGCGCGTCTGGCTAATTCCGGCCACTGACGGGCGCGGAGGTGAAGACGCGACCGTACCGCTGCAGATAGAGTCCCAGCGAATAGAGCGTCAGGGCGAGCGAGGCGCTCATGGTCACGACGCCGACGATTCCGTTGAACTGCGCGAAGGCCTCCCACGCGCCTCCCTGCCAGGCCCGCGTTGCAGCGAGTGTCGCGAAGAAGAACCAGAAGTACGCGGAGCCCACCCACACCGACTGGA
>JBBSVF010000107.1:0-9519 GCA_038233745.1 Gemmatimonadales bacterium | reverse complement strand
CGCGTCTGCAGCGGCGGCGACGTCACGCTGGGCACCAATCTCGATCGCGACTGGAGCCGGATGGCCGCCGGTCGTCTACGTTCGCAGTTCGACATGAGCGACGACCCCACCGAACTCATCGGCCCCCTGCGTGCCCTGGTGCGCGACGCAGACATGGTGCTCATGAATGTGGAGGGCGCGATCGGCAGTGGGCCAACGCCCTCCAAGTGCGGCCCGCGCTCCACGAACTGCTTCGCCTTTCGGTCTCCGCCGTCTGCCGCCCTCGCCTTTCGCTCGCTCTCCGACCTGGCTGTGGTAGGCAACGTGGCCAACAACCACGCCCGTGACGCTGGCGACAGTGGCCGCGACAGCACGATCGCCTTCCTGGGCCGCGCCGGTGTGCGGGTGACAGGCGCCGATACGCTCGCAACACCCGTTACCACCGCCGCCGGCGACACCATCGGCGTCATCGGCTTCTACACCTCCAGCGACACACCGGACGCCCGCGACACGGCCGCCGTGTATCGCCACGTGGCCCGCGCAGCGGCCCGCTTTCCGGTGGTGATCGCCACCATGCACCTGGGCGCCGAGGGCGTTTCTGCGCAGCGAGTGTCCGACGCGCGCGAGCTCTTCCTGCGCATCGATCGCGGCAATCCTGTGGCGTTCGCCGAGGCGGCGGTACGGGGCGGGGCGGCACTGGTGATCGGACATGGCCCGCATGTGTTGCGCGCCATTGAATGGCGTGAGGGGGGGGCGCTCATCGCCTACTCACTCGGCAACCTGCTCACGTACGGGCCGTTCCGGCTCGGTTATCCGATGGACCGTGGCGCTGTGCTGTGCAGCACGATCGATCGCAGTGGTCGGGTGGGGAGTGCGCAGATCCGCTCGACGCGGCAACGAGCGCCAGGCGTGCTGATCAGCGATGCCGACAAGGCTGCCGCGGCGCTCGTGGACTCGCTCGGCCAGCTCGACTTCCGCGATACCGGCGCCCGGGTGACGATCGATGGTATGCTGCAGCCGGCGCGGCCCCGGGACTAGCCAGCGCTATCGGGGCGCGACTCTAGCTGTCGCCCGATCGGGTGGAGTCCGGCTCCTGGCCCACCACCACACGCCGCACACCCCGCCAGGCGCGGATCAGTGGCGATCCCGATCGATTGATGTCGCTCTCGATCACGCGGCCGGCGACACTGCTCGCGTGAACGTAGCGCCCGCCGCCGATGTAGATGCCGATGTGGCTCACCGCGCCACGCCTGCCTTTGCCGAAGGTGAGCAGGTCGCCCGGACGCAGACGCGATGTATCGCGGACCACCGCCAGTCCACTCGCGGCCTGTTCCGCTGCGGTGCGGGGCAGCCGCACTTTCAGTGATCCCATCACGTATTTCACCAAGCCGCTGCAATCGAAGCCGCTGCCGGGCGTCTGCCCGCCGCGCACGTACTTCGTTCCCACCTGCAGCCGCGCGATAGCCACAAGGGAATCGCGAAGGGAGTGGACCGAGCGGCTGAACCCCTGGAATGGCCTGGGCGCGTCGAGCGGCCGGCTGGACTGCGCCCGGAGCGGCAGCGCGAGAGACGCCATCAATGCGCACGCGGAGAGGGGACGAGTGAGGATCTGACGCGCGACAGCGGTGGCAGAACGCATGGAGAGCATTGGGGGTCACCGGCAGAGGAGGGAGACGGATCGCCGGGGGTGCGCACTCAGCCTGGGGATGGGCGATGAGGCGCTGTGAGTATGCTAAAACTCCGCTCCGGCGAGGTCAACCATACCTCTGGCAGGCAGACTCATCAGTGACGGCGCTCACAGTCTGCGGTTTTCTGCGAGGGAACTGCAGATCCTTCGCTGCGCTCAGGATGACCCGTCGCCGCTCAGGATGACCCGCTGACGGCGAGGATGAGGCGTCGCCCTGAACCGCAGGCGAAGGGCCTGCAGTCGGGCACCCTCATCGAATGTCGAGAATCTTGTGAGTCTGCAGGCTCAGGCGCCAGCGCGGGTTCGCCAGGCAGTACGCCAGCGCTCGTCGCGTGTTCTCCCGCGTACACTCCGCGGTGGCACCATCCATGGGCTGCAGCATGAACTCATCGAACGCCAGGTGAACGAACCGCTCGGGCTGCGCCGCGGCGCTCTCCTGCGGGTACACGAGCTTCAGTTCATTGCCCGAGCGCTGGACGAGCGGCGCATCTGCCTTGGGGCTTACGCAGATGTGATCGATGCCCTGCGGAGCCGCAAGTGTGCCATTCGTCTCGATCGCCACCTCGAAGCCACGTTCGTGAAGCGCCGCAATCGCGCCTGCGTCGAGCTGCAACAGCGGCTCACCACCGGTGCAGACCACCAGCGGACGACCCTCCACCGCCCGCCCATCGCGATGCGCGGGCCAGCGTGCCAGCACGGCGTCGCCCAGCGCGGCAGCATCGCGGAACCTGCCACCATCCGGACCGACTCCCACGAAATCCGTGTCGCAGAACTGGCAGACCGCCTTGTGCCGGTCCTCCTCGCGACCTGTCCAAAGATTGCAGCCGCTGAAGCGGCAGAACACGGCGGGGCGCCCGGCATTCTGCCCCTCGCCCTGCAGAGTGTAGAAGATCTCCCTGACCGTATACGCCACAGGTCAGCCGTCCGCGTACGGTGCCGGATCACTCACACCAGCCTCGGCGAATCCCTTCAACCGCAGGTGGCAGGCGTCGCAGTGCCCGCACGCGGCACCAGCCTCAGTGGGGTCGTAGCAGCTCATCGTCACCGAGTAATCCACTCCGAGCGACATGCCGAGCTCCACGATCTGGCGCTTGGTGAGGCTGAGCAGCGGCGTGTTGATCCGCATGGGCGCACTGCCTTCCACGCCGCCGCGCGTCGCGAGGTTGGCCATGCGCTCATACGCCGCGATGTACTCGGGACGACAGTCGGGATATCCCGAGTAGTCCAGCGCATTCACGCCGATGAAGATGTCGGTGGCGCCAAGCACCTCCGCCCAGGCAAGACAGAAGCTCAGGAAGATGGTGTTACGCGCAGGAACGTACGTGATGGGAATGCCGTGTGAGATCGCGGCGTCTGTACGGTCTTTCGGCACATCGATGTCCGCCGTGAGCGCGGAGCCGCCGAAGGTGCGGAGATCGATGTCCACCACCACATGATCGTTCACCCCGTACTGCCGCGCCACGCGCCGGGCCGCCTCGATCTCGCCAGAGTGGCGCTGGCCATAGCGAAAGGTCATGGCGTGCACATCGAACCCCAGCTGTCGTGCAAGAGCCAGCATGGTGGTGGAATCGAGTCCGCCAGAGAGCAGGAGAACGGCTGGCTTCATCCCGGGAAAATAGTCATGCCCGGGATCCGCCGCCGGTCCCAGCGCTCACGTCAGAGAGAGTCCAGCGCCTGCGCGAGATCAGCGATGAGATCGTCCGGATGCTCGAGTCCCACAGATATGCGCAGCAGGTTGCGTGGCGAGATGGTATTCACTCCCTCCACGGAGGCGCGATGCTCGATGAGCGACTCGGTGCCGCCGAGGCTCGTCGCGCGCGTGAACAGGGCGAGCCGCCGAGTGAGATCCAGCGCCGCGGCCTCTCCGGCTCGCAGTTGAATACTGAGCATTCCGCCAAAGTCCGCCATCTGCCGGCTCGCGATGGCATGTCCGGCATGCGATGCGAGCCCGGGGTAATGAACGGCCTCGATCGACGCATGCGCTTCGAGCCACGTGGCGAGCTGCATGGCGTTCGCGCAGTGGGCGCGCATGCGCCAGGGCAGGGTGCGGATACCGCGGAGCAGCAGCCAGCAGTCGAATGGCGAGGGAACAGAGCCCCCGAGCGTCTGCAGGGCGCGCAGCCGCTCCGCATTCTCGTCCTGTTCGCGCAGCACGAGCGCGCCGCCCAGCAGGTCGGAGTGGCCACCGAGATACTTGGTCGTGGAGTGCATCGCGATGTCGGCACCCAGCGCGAGCGGGCGCTGCAGCACAGGCGTCGCCCACGTATTGTCCACCACGCAGCGCGCGCCGCCCTCGTGCGCGATGGCGGCAATCGCCTCCACGTCCACGATGCGGACCAGGGGATTGGACGGCGTCTCCACCCACACAATGCGCGTAGTGGGCTGCATCGCCGCGCGAACGGCGTCGTGATCCGCCATGTCCACCACGCTGTGCGTCAGCCCCCATTCCGCGAAGATCTCACGGAGTTGACGCAGCGTGCCAAAGTAGGCGTCGTGCGCCACGAGCACATGATCGCCGGGACGCAGCGCCTGGAAGACGGCGAGTGTCGCCGCCGATCCCGACCCGTACGCGATTGCCGTCGCGCCTCCCTCCAGTGCCGAGAGGGCCTGCTCCAGACTGTCGCGATTGGGATTCGAGACGCGGGAGTACATGTGCCCGGCCACGTATCCACCCTCGGGCTCGCGCTCGAAGGTGGAACTGAGCACGATGGGTGGCGTCACCGCACCAGTGGCGGGGTCGACGCGGTGGCCGGCGTGTACGGCGATGGTTTCGAGGCGCATGCATCCAACATACCGGAATGCCGGAGTGGCGGCACAGCGCCTTTCCGGCCGCTGCCTCAGGTCTTGAGGCCGCCCACGAGGGTCCGGAGCTGGGTGGCGCCCTCCAGCAGCAGGTTCGACGCACTGGTCATTTCCTCACACGCGGCGCTCTGCTCCTCGGTGCTGGCGTTCACCTGCTGCGCGGCCGCGGCGTGTGATTCCGCCGTGCGGGCGATGGACGCGAGCCCCTCGGCCGCACTTGCGGCAGCACTCTTGTTCGCCTCCGCCGCACTCGTCACCCCCCCAGCGGCCACCCGCGCCCGCTCGGCCGCACTGCCGATGGTGGTGAGCGCGTCATCGATTTCGCGCGACACGCGTTCGATTTCCGCAACGCTGCCCGCGCTCGCCTCCATGGCCCGCGAGCTGGCGCCCACGCGCGTGGTCACCACGCCAGTCATCGTCACGATGTCGTCGGCGGCTTTCTGCGACTGCTCGGCGAGCTTGCGCACTTCGTCGGCCACGACGGCGAATCCCCGACCGGCCGAACCGGCTCGCGCCGCCTCGATCGCCGCATTCAGGGCGAGCAGGTTCGTCTGCTCGGCGATGGAGCTCACCGTCTGAACGAATCGGTTGATGTCTGCCGCGGTGGTGTTGAGCGCCCGGACTTCCGTGGTCGCGCCCTCCACGCTGCGCTTCACGTCGCGCAGAATGCCGAGCGCGCGCTCGATCTCCACGCGCTTCTGCGCTGCGGATGTCTCGATGTCGCCTGCCAGGGTGTGGACCTCGGCCGAACGGTCCATCACGTCGCCAGCGGCCCCGCGAATCTCCTGCAGTGCCTCGTCCACCACTCGGAGCTGCCTCACCTGCTCTTCGGCGCCGTGCGAGACGTCGGTCATCGCATTCGCCATCTGGCCTGCCGAGAGCGCGATCTGTTCCGAAACCGACGCGAGCTCGTGGGCCGAGGCGGAGACGTTCTCCGCGGTGGAGGCAGCGACGGAGACAACGCGAGAGAGCGAATCGCCGGTCTGGTTCATGGCGTGCGCCAGGATCTGGAACTCGCCGGGAAGGACGACGTTGGTGCGCACGGTCAGATCGCCCTCGCTGAGCGAACGAGCGTGGCGCACCAGCAGCTCGAGCGGTGCACTGATGGAGCGCACCGTGAACCACACGACGGCGGAGGCGACGATCACCGCCACGATGATCATCGCGAGGAACGCGGCGGAGCGGCGGTTGGCATCGCTCGTGAGTCTCTGGGATACCGCGGCCACCTTCGCGGACTTGATGTCACCCAGCCGACCAATGCTCGCGAGCAGATCGCCGACGATCGCGCGGGCATGTGTGGCCTCGGTGCGCGCCTCGTCGGCGCGGCCGAGATCCGCGAGGCGATGCGCGCGGGCGTAGTGGTTTTCGATGTCGGAGAAACGCGTGTCGATGAGCGAGATCACCGCCACTTCCTCGTCCTTCTTCATTGCGTCGTCCGTGGACGACTTGCTGAGCCGCGCATTCATCTCGCGCGTGAGCTTGTGCGCCTGCGAACCGTACAGCCGGAAGGCGGTGAGGGCGGCGGTGTCGCGGGTTTCCACGTAGCGCGTGGCATCATCGAGCGTCTGCCCCACCGCGGCAGAGAGTCTCGTACTCTGCGCGGCCTCCACCTGGACCCCCTCGAGGGTCTGACCGATGGCCTTTGCGAGCGAGGTCATCGTTGATCGCGCGAAGATGCCGGCTCCGAGCAGCAGCACCACGATGACGCCGAAGCCCAGAATGAGCCGGTTGCGGATGGTCGAGGTGGACGCGCCTGACGACTGCGCGACGGGCACAGCGGTCATCGGGCGGTCTCGGCTACGCGCAAGGTTCCGTTTTCGATGCGCGTCATCACGACGCTCTGGACGGCAGGATCTCCATCCGGGTGAAAATAGATCGCGCCGGTCACGCCGTGATAGGGATCGGATTGTGAGAGTGCGGCCAGCCAGTCGCGGATTCCCTCGCGAGTACCACTCTCAACGGCCGCCCGGTAGAGGAGTTTCGTTGCATCGTAGGCCAGCGCGGCGTTGTTGTCCGGCGGCATGTTGAACTTTTTCGAAAAGGCGCTGACGAACGCCTGTGCTTCCGGGCGAGGATCGCTGGCCGTGAAGGGAACGCCGGCGAACACGCCCTCCGAGCGAACGGTGTCCACCGTGAGCCCACTCCAGCCATCTCCGCCGATGAGATCGGCGGTGAGTCCCTGCCGTCGTACTTCCTTCAGAAACTCGAGTCCGGACGCATCGGTGCCCGCCACGAAAATCACGTCAGGCTGGCGCTGCTTGAAGAAGGACACAAAGGGTTCGAGCGATTCGGCCTTGCCCTCCGCGATGGGATCCATGCTCACCACGGTGCCAGTGAACGCCTTTCGGAAGGCATTGGCGAGACCGCGGCCGTAGGTGTTGTTCTCGTAGAGGATCGCGGCGCGCGTGCGGCCACGACGAGCGGCAAATCGCGCGATGTCCACGCCATTGGTGCTGTCGCTGGAGCTCACGCGGAAGGTCCACCGCGAGATACCCGTGAGGGCGGGCGAGGTGGCCGTGGTGGCGACTGCGGCCATGTGGCCGTCGTACACCTGCGCCGCCGAGACCATTGCGCCCGAGTTCACATGCCCGATCACCGCGAGGGCGTCTGAGGAGTCCACGAATCGCTGGGCGATGTGCGACGCCTTCACCCCGCTTCCCTCGTCATTCTGATAATCCACGCGGAGCGGGTGCCCGGAGCGCTCGGGGAGCGCATTGATCTCTTCCACGGCCAATTCGATACCACGGCGATTCATGAGCCCGTATCCCTCGTTCCAGGGTCCGGCGGCGCCGAGCACGATATCAGACGATTTCCCGCGCGAGCAGCCGGCGAGGATGAGCAGCAGGACCAGACGCTTCATGAATACGGGAGCGAACAGTGGAGGGAGTGAAGGCGGAAACTATCAGTATCGGCCGGGTGTTATCCAGACGCGAGTGCGGCGCACACGTCACCGGGCGCATCTGGCACCGGACCTGCCGCTGCACCGCGACACGGAGGTGACTGCCCATGCGGGTATTGGTGACTGGTGGAACGGGAGTGGTGGGAACGGGGGCAGTGACCGAGCTGCTGGTGCGCGGTCATTCGGTGGTGCTGATGTCGCGGCACGCAAAGGACGACGCACGGCAATGGAGCGAGGGCGTGACGCCACGAAATGGCGACGTGTCAGACCCTGCGTCGCTCACGGGAGCAGCAGACGGATGCGACGCTGTGCTGCACGTCGTCGGCATCGTGGAGGAACATGGCGAGGCCACCTTCCAGCGCGTGAATGTCGATGGCACTCGCAACATCGTGGCCGAGGCCGAACGCGCGGGTGTCGGCCGGCTCGTATACGTCTCCTCGCTCGGCGCAGACACGGGTGAATCGGCGTATCACAAGTCGAAGCACGAGGGGGAGCTGGTGGTTGCGCAGTTCACGGGGAACTGGACAATCTGCCGCCCGGGCAACGTGTATGGACCGGGGGACGAACAGATTTCGATGATGCTGCGCATGGTCCGCAGCCCAAGCCCCATCATTCCGAAGGTCGGCGACGGCGACCAGCCCTTCCAGCCGCTCTGGTGGGAAGACTGTGCACAGGCACTTGCCGAGTGCGTGGAGCGGGATGACCTGGCGGAACAGACTCTCGAGCTCGCTGGGGAAGAGGTGACGTGCCAGAACGACCTGCATCGCCGCCTGAGCGAGATCACGGGGCGCAGTATCCACAGCATCCCGGTGCCGGAGTTTCTCGCGACACTCGGTGCGAAGGCGGTGTCGATGATCGGCTGGGACATCTCGTTCAACGACAGCGAGCGCACGATGCTCGGGGAGGGCAATGTGATCCGCGCCGGTGGGGTGAACGGGCTCACGCAGACGCTCGGGATCACACCCACGCCGCTGGACGTCGGGCTGCGTGCGCTCGCCAAGCAGCAGCCAACGCAGTTGCCAGAGAAGGGCATCGGAGCGCTGACGCGGAAACGATACTGGGCCGACATTCGCGGCAGTGCGCTGGACGCAGATGCGATGTTCCAGGATTTCCGGATGCACTTCAACGATGTCACGCCGGTGTTCGTGGACGTGGGTTCGGAGCCACATGCCGCGGACGAGATCTCCGAGGGAGAATCTCTCACGCTGGCGCTGCCGATGCGCGGGCACGTGCAGGTGCGCGTGTGCGGGCTGGAATCACGCAGCGCTACGCTCCTGACGCTGGAAGGCCATCCGCTGGCGGGCGCCGTGCGGTTTACCGCCGAACCGCGGCCCGGTGCCGTGCGCTTTCAGGCGGAGGTGTTCGACCGGCCGGCCACGCTCCTGGATTTCATCGCCATGCGCACGATTGGGGATCGGATGCAGGAGCACACCTGGTCGCAGGTGGTGGAGCGCATGGTGAAGCGCAGCGGCGGGACGTCGAGCGCCGGTGTGGAGCATGCGGCGGAGAGCGTCGAGCAGGCAGAGGCCGATGCGATTGGCGAGTGGCTGGAAGGGCTCGCGCTGGAGCAGAAGCGCGACGAGAACGACGCGCGTGTGCGCGCGGGCTGACGCACATCGCGGTGATCAGGGCGCGCGCTCGGCCTCATCCCACATGACGTCGAGCGGGCGTGACTGACAATGTGAGCCACATCCGAGCCGATAGCGGTTGCGCGCGAACCAGCGGTAGAACCGGTCGGCGAGCGTCCGGACGAAGGGAATGCTGAACACCCAGGAGATCCATGCGCCGCGCGGAAGCTCGTCGAGCAGGCGCTCGATTGAAGCGGAGCCCTGCCAGGTGGTGCCGTCGGCGGCCACGAGCTGAAGCGCCTCTCCATAGGCGCGCGCCGGAATCCATGGAAAGCGCGCCATCACACCCGGCTGCTGGCTCGAGACTACTTCCAGCCGGTGGGAGGTGTCCCACGCACGCAGGACCTTCGAGAGCCGCGTACACACCTTGCAATCGCCATCGAACACCACGGTGAAATCGCGTCCGAGGCTGGGGGTTGCGTTCGTCTCGCCGCCCACGGTAAAGCGCACGACGGGCACTGTCATGAGTGTGAACCCGGCTTCGGTGCCCCCGCAGCGCCAGCCACACCCACCGTGATCGTGGG
>JBBSVF010000106.1:0-9661 GCA_038233745.1 Gemmatimonadales bacterium | reverse complement strand
TTTCGAATCGTCCATCGGAAGCTCCGATATCCTGAGAGTGAACGTGCGGTCGGTGCATGCCGCGAGTGCATCCCAGTTGCACGATGGAAAACTGTGGCCGGAGAACCCGAGTCGCAGCCGGCTGCTGTTTGCGCCGACGGGACGGATGCTCCGGAAGGGCGAGCTCTACTTCTCCGATGCGTACGTGATCTTCCCCAGTCTGCAGGGCGGCATCACCGACCGCTTCTCCATGGGCGGGGGCGCCACAATCGTCCCGGGCATCTCGCTGAGCGACCAGATCTTCTACATCACTCCGAAGGTGGGGCTGTATGCCTCTCCGAACGTCAACGTGGCCGCGGGGGTGTTGTTTGCGCAGCCGGGAACAGCGGTCGATGTAGCCCACGGGGGAATCGCCTATGGAGTCGCGACTTTCGGGGGGGACGATGCGAGTGTCACCACCGGGGCAGGACTCGCCTTTGCCGCGGGCAGCTTCTCCGGTGACCCATTGATCATGGTGGGCGGTGAACGCCGCGTCTCGCGTACGATCTCCCTGGTCTCGGAGAACTACTTCGTGGCATCCTCCGATACCCACGTGCTCGGCTCTGCCGGCATCCGGTTCCTCAGCGAGCACATCGCTGTGGATTTCGCGCTCGCCGGAGTGTCGGGCGAGTCGACAATCATCCCGTACGTGTCCTTCATCTACAAATGGTGAGCGCTACTTCGAGATGGTGCGAGCCAGGGTGGTGGCGGCGCGACTGAGTTCCACGGCCACGTCGGACCACCACGATCCTGCTTTCGGTCCGCCGTTGCAGGTGCCGTCCGACTCACCGGGCTGCTTGACCCAGAGATACGCGTCCACGAGCGGATGGCCGGTCCGTGTCGTGGGCGCGACACCCAGTGCCTGACCGCGCGCATTGCACCACTCGTTGCCCTTCCCCAGTCCATTGCGGCTGGTATCGATGATGAAGTGCTTGCCGCCCACGAGCCGCGAGAGCTGCTCACCGTAGGCGATATTGACGGCGTTGGCCTGGTAGTTGGAGACATTCAGCGAGAAGCCGTCGGCGATCGCAATGTTGGCCTTCTTCAACCGATCGGCCATGATCTGCGGGCTGCGCCACCGCGCATTGCCGGCGTCGATGTACACCACGGCGTTCTGCCGCTTGAAGGCCACGACGGCGTCGCTCAGCAGGGAGAGACGGTCCGCCTGCCCTGCCGGACTCAGACAATCCATGCCGGCGAGTGCGTCGGGCTCGAGGATCACGATGGCCTGGCGCCGGCGGAGGCCGTCCGAGAAGGACTGGATCCATCGTCGATAGGAGTCGGAACCATTGGCCCCGCCCGCGGAGAAGCTGCCGCAATCGCGCCCGGGAATATTGTATGCCACGAATACCGGCATCGACCCTGAGCGCGTGATGGTGGAGACTGCCGCATCCACCTCGCGACCGATATCACCAACCCACCCGCCAAGCCATTTCGCCACGGGCTGGCGGGCGATCACATCGATGAGCGCCGCATCCTGCGGCCGTGAACGACGCAGGGTCTCCGCCTGCCGACTGGCAGACGAGTTGGGATCCACATAGAGCTGCCGGCCGGCAATGGGGTTCTGCGCAAAGAGCGGGATCGCAGAAGCGAGCCACAGCATCGTCAGAGCGAGCGCAGCGGTCCACCGGCGAGCCGGCGTCATACCGTGCCTCAGCTCAGCGATCACCGACGCTGGTATCCACGCCAGCGTTCCCGTCGAGCGGAGCGCGACCCTCGACGGACTCGCGCATCATGTACGCGATGCGCGCCATGAGGATACGCGTGGCGCGCAGATCGTAGTGCGATTTCACAGCGAGCACCGCGAGATCGCCAGCACCCCACAACAGCCCCGCAAAGATGACCAGCCTCACCGCCTCGGCGAGCAGCACTCCAGGGGAGAGCGGGACGGCGCCAGTGAAGCCGATCACGAGTTGCGCGAGCATCAGCAGGATCAGCAGTCCCGCCATGCCCCGGAACAGCCAGGCAACCGCACGAATACCGTGCGTCGGCTCGATATCGTCTTCGCGTACGGAAACACCGGAGATCTCGTGCGTCTCGGAAGAGATGCGGCGAAGGTCGATCGGTTCCTCGGCGCGGGACGGCGGACGGGACGGTTCCATGGACGAACACTCTCGGCGGGGAAATGAAGGGCGCGGCGGGAAGTCGGAGAGTGGTACTGCTGCAAACCTTACACCCCGAAGCGGACCGGACGTTGCCGGCTGACGCATCGGGTGTTCACTGGTGCAGGATATGCGAGTCGCCAGCAGCTGTTTCCGTGTTCCACAGAGGAGAATGTCATGCTCGCCACCGTTTCGCGAGTCGACGTCGGCATGCCGGCGCCGGACTTCGTGCTATCCGATGCCGAAGGCCAGTCGCGATCACTGTCCGACCTCCGGGGCCAACCGGTGGTCCTCGCGTTTCTGCCCCCCGGCTGGGATCCGGTGCAGGCAGAACAGCTCTCGCACTTCAACGCCCTGGTGGCACAGGTACCGGGTGTAGACGCCGAGCTGCTGGGTATTTCGATGGATGGACACTGGTGCCGGCTCGACTTCGGTGGCGACGAGTTGCGCGTTCCGGTGCTGGCCGACCGCGACCCCTCCGGCGACGTGCGGGCGCGATATGGTATCACGGAGCCGCAGGCGATTCTGCTGGTGGATGCGGATGGCATCGTGCGCTGGCGCCATGCCGGGGCCATGAACGCCACTCCGCGCGCCGAGGCGCTCGTGGCGGCCCTCACGGCACTTGCGCCTCCGTCTCCAGAAGTCGCCGACCTCTCGCCGGAAGCCATCGAACGCAATCGTGGCGTTGCCCCGTGCATGCAGGAGGCCGCGGGCGCTCCCTTCACGATCATGACCACGCGGCGCGAGTTCGTGACCAGCGCACTGGCCGCCGCGCTCGCCCTGGCCGTGGTTCCACTGGCCGCGACGGCCGAACCGCTGGCTGATCGGCTGGCCGCGCGCTCACCGGGTGGTGCTGTGGCGCCCGTACCAGTGTCGCTGCGCGTGAATGGCGAGCGACTTTCGCTGTTGCTGGAGCCGCGCGTGACTCTTCTGGATGCGCTGCGCGAGTACGCGGGACTCACTGGGACCAAGAAGGGCTGTGACCACGGACAATGTGGGGCTTGCACCGTGCACGTGAACGGACGCCGGCAGTTGAGCTGCCTCACGCTCGCAGTGATGCACGAAGGACACGATATCACCACCATCGAAGGCCTCGCTCAGGGCGAGACTCTCGCGCCCATGCAGGCTGCGTTCATCGAGCACGACGGCTTCCAGTGCGGGTACTGTACAGCGGGGCAGATCATGTCGGCCACGGCACTCCTCCATGAGCCCTGCGGCCCCGCGGACGACGATGTGCGCGAGTGCATGAGCGGCAACATCTGTCGCTGCGGCGCCTATCCGGGCATCGTGGCCGCCATTCAGGACGTTCGCCGGAGAGCCTGACCATGCGCCCATTCGAATACTCGTCGGCGACATCCACCACAGCTGCCAGTCGCGCCGCCGGTGCGGATGCCTCGGCGCGCTTCATCGCGGGCGGCACCACGCTGCTGGACCTGATGAAGCTGAACGTGGAAACCCCTGGCAGGTTGATCGACATCAATGCGCTGGCGGTGAACGAGCCCGCGATGACGGCCATCACGGAAACTGCAGGCGGCGGTCTGCGCATCGGTGCGCTGGTCCGCAACAGCGATCTCGCGTGGAGTCCGGTGATTCAGGCCCGCTTCCCCGTGCTGTCCGAGGCGCTGCTCGCCGGTGCGTCCGGGCAGATCCGCAACATGGCCACGGTGGGGGGTAACCTGATGCAGCGCACGCGCTGCTACTATTTCCGCGACACCGCGATGCCGTGCAACAAGCGCGAGCCCGGCACTGGGTGCGCCGCGATCGAGGGACACAACCGCATTCACGCAGTGCTCGGCACGAGCTCCCGCTGCATCGCCACAAGTCCCGGCGACATGCCGGTGGCGATGGCGGCACTCGATGCCGTGGTGCGCGTACGATCGGTGCGAGGTGAGCGCACCATTCCGCTGGTGAACTTTCACGTGACGCCTGGTGCGCACCCCGAGCGTGAAACTGTGCTTCAGGCGGGTGAGCTGATCGTGGGCGTGGACCTGCCGGCAATGCCGTGGGCCCGTCGGTCGCACTATCGGAAGGTCCGCGATCGAGCGTCGTACGCCTTCGCGCTCGCCTCCGCGGCGGTGGCGCTCGACGTCGCAGCCGGTCGGGTGCGCAACGTTCGCATTGCCCTTGGTGGTGTGGGGACGAAACCGTGGCGATCGCCGGCCGCAGAACGCGCGCTTGTTGGTCAGCCGGCCACGGCAGCGGCCTTCAGGGCCGCAGCGGAGCTGGCGCTGCAGGGCGCAGTGCCCCACCGCGACAATGCCTTCAAGATCGAACTGGCAAAGCGCACGCTCGTGCGCGCGCTCACCACTGTCGCCGGGATGGCCTGAGAATGACTGACATGTCGAGGACCTCTCGAGATATCGTGACCGGCACAGGGGTCGGCGCGCCCATCGACCGTGTTGACGGCCGGCTGAAGGTGACCGGTGGCGCACGGTACTCCGCGGAGATTCCGGTGCCGGGCATCACGTACGCCGTGCTCGTCACGAGCACGATCGCCGTGGGCCGCATCGCCAGCATCGATACCAGTGCCGCCGAGTCGGTGCCCGGTGTGCTGAAGGTCATCACGCACCGCAATGCCCCTCGACTCCCCGTGCCGCCTGCCAATCCACCGGCGCGCCGAGTGCTGGCGCTGTTGCAGGACGACAAGGTGCACTACAACGGGCAGCCCATTGCCGTGGTTGTCGCCGATACCCTGGAACGGGCGACGGATGCTGCGTCGCGGGTGCGCGTGCGCTACGACGCCGCGAAGCCGGTGACGGTGATGTCGGCCAATCGGGACACGGCGTACACGCCACCGCAGCAGCGCGCACCGTCCGACACGCTGCGCGGAGACTACGCGGCGGGCATGGCGAAGGCCGAGGTGACGGTGGATCACGGGTACGCCACGCCGATCGAGAACCACAATCCCATGGAACCGCACGCCACGACAGCCGTATGGGACGGCGATCGCCTCACGGTATACGATGCCACGCAGTACGTGATCGGCGACCGCGACGCCGTTGCGCGGACGATCGGTGTGCCTGCGGAGAATGTGCGGCTCGTTGCCTACTTCGTGGGCGGGGGGTTCGGCTGCAAGGGGTCGATGTGGTCGCACGTGCCGCTCGCCGCGATGGCGGCGCGGGAGGTGGGCCGGCCGGTCAAGCTGGTGCTCTCGCGCCGGCAGATGTACGGGCCCGTGGGCGCGAGACCGCAGACCGAGCAGCGGGTTGTGATCGGTGCCACGAAGGACGGATCCATCACCGCGATGCGCCACGACAGCGTCTCTCACACGTCGCGCATCGAGGACTACGTGGAGACGGCGGCCAATGTCACGCGCATGCTCTACGCGACGCCGGTACTCGAGACCACGCACCGCCTCGTGAAGCTGGACGTGGGGACGCCCACCTTTCAGCGCGCGCCAGGTGAGGCGACGGGCACCTTCGCCCTGGAGAGTGCGATGGACGAGCTGGCGGTGGCGCTGAAGATGGATCCAGTTGCGCTGCGTCTCAGGAACTACGCGGAGACGGATCCGGAGTCTGGCAAGCCGTTCAGCAGCAAGGCACTGCGTGAGTGCTATCGAGTGGGCGCCGAGCGGTTCGGATGGGCGCGTCGCAACGCGACGCCGGGGGCGATGCGCGATGGCAATGTGCTGATCGGTTATGGCATGGCGTCGGCCACCTATCCCACACTCAGAAGCAAGGCCACGGCGCTCTGTCGTCTCACAGCCGACGCCAACGGTGGTGTGCGCGCGCTGGTGCAGACCGCCACACAGGACATCGGGACCGGCACCTACACGGTGATGGCCCAGGTTGCCGCGGACGCGCTCGGGTTGCCGGTAGAGCAGGTGCGGTTCGAGCTTGGGGATTCGCGCATGCCACCGAGTCCGGTGAGTGGTGGATCGATGACAGCGGCGTCCACTGGCAGCGCGGTGCATGACGTGTGCGTTGCGGCGCTGAAGGAGCTTGGAGTCGCGGCGGACGAGCGCGCCATCGCGGCCGCGCTTGCGTCGCGCTCTGGCCGGAATCTCGAGGTGAAGACCGACAGCGCGCCGGGCGGGGAGCGGCAGCAGTATGCCATGCACTCCTTCGGGGCGGTGTTCACGGAGGTGAGGGTGGATCGCGATCTCGGTGAGGTGCGCGTCCCGCGTGTCACGGCCGCGTACGGGGTAGGCAATGTCCTGAACGCCAAGTTGGCCACGAGCCAGATGCATGGTGGCATCGTGTGGGGCATCGGGATGGCGCTGGAGGAAGAGACGCTCGTGGACCAGAGGACCGGACGCTACATGAATGCGGATCTCGCCGAATATCATGTTCCGGTGAATGCCGATATCGGCGCGATCGACATCACCTTCGTGAGGGAAGTGGACACGCACATCAATCCCATCGGCGTGAAGGGCATTGGCGAGATCGGCATCACCGGCGTGGCGGCATCGATTGCAAATGCCGTCTTCAATGCGACCGGCGTGCGGGTTCGCGATCTTCCACTCACCCTGAACAAGGTGATCGGCGCCACGCGGGTCTGATGCGGGAGCTCACGCGGGTGTGGCGGGTGCTCGCCGAATGCGCGCAGCACGGAGAAGGGGCGAT
Source organism: Gemmatimonadales bacterium (assembly GCA_038233745.1). Lineage (GTDB taxonomy): Bacteria > Gemmatimonadota > Gemmatimonadetes > Gemmatimonadales > Gemmatimonadaceae > AG11. The sequence goes on along the minus strand of JBBSVF010000106.1, from coordinate 2,976 downwards.
GCTGGCGACTGTGCTCCGCGTGGAGGGTTCAGTGTACCGCGGGCGCGGCGCGCGGATGGTGGTGCGCGAGGACGGCAGCAGCGTGGGAGCGGTGAGCGGTGGCTGTCTCGAGGCCGACATCATCGCGCGGGCACCTGAGTGTCTCGGCACCGCGCAGGCGGAGCTGGTGACGTACGACACCCGCGCGGAAGACGATGGAGTGCTGGGGCTCGGCCTGGGATGCCAGGGGGTGCTCGATGTACTGCTGGAGCCGCTCGCGGGCACGTCACTCGACTCGGCGATCGCGCTGCTGCGCGCGCTCGACAGCATCGAGAGTTCGGTAACGCTTCGCACAGGGCTCGCGGGAGGGCTGCTTGGCCGGCGAGCGGTGCTGGATGCGACAGGTGCGCTGATCGAGGGCGATGCGCGACTGCTGTCGGCAACCCCTGTCGCGGACGAAACGATCCAACCGGCCCCACGGCTGCTCGTGTGTGGTGCCGGGGCCGACGCGATGCCGCTCGTTGCGCTTGCAGAGAGCATGGGATGGCGCACTACTGTCGCTGATCACCGCGCTGCGTTACTCACGAGCGAGCGATTTCCTGGTGCGAGCCTGATCGCGGTGAGTGACGACCATCGCGCCGTCATCGCGCGAGTGATCGCACACGGTATCTGGTCGGTTGTGGTGATGGCACACTCAGCCGCCCATGATCGTGCCTGGCTTGAGTCGCTCTCGCCGCTTCAGCTGCCGTACCTGGGCGTGCTCGGCCCGCGTCGCCGTACGCTGGAGCTGCTCGGTCTGCACGCGGGCGCTTCGCTGCCGCCGGGCATCCATTCGCCGATTGGGCTGGACGTGGGCGCCGAAACACCAGAGGAGATCGCGCTTGCGATTGTGGCGGAGGTCTGCGCCGTGTCGAGAGGTCGTGGTGGCGGGATGTTACGGAACCATAGCGGACCCATTCATCCAGATCGGGAGACTCCGTCTGCTCCGCGGGAACCGTCTCGCGTCGCACTGACGAGGCAGGATCCGCAATGGCCAAGCGTGCGTCATCGCCACTGAGGCGGGGCACGCAAGCATGTCGAGAGAACAAGCGGGCGACTGCGTCGAGAGTCGCACCGCGGCACCGATGGGATGCGCCAAGCTTGCCGTGACCGGGTGGGCAAGTGGCCTTTTACGAGGGCGCCCCGCCGAAACCGGCGGTGTAACCTCTCGTAGGGTTCATCAATCCCGATATCGTCGTGCTCAAGCGCCCGCAGCATCCCCTGGACACCTTATAACGGCTTCCGGTGTCCAACCCGGTGTTGTGCGCGGCGCAGGTCCCACCCTTTCGCTGGCTTCCCGAGATGTTTCGTCGCTTCGCAGTGGCAGTTGTCCTGACTGTCTGTATGTGCGCGCTCCCTGCGGGGGCGCAGCAGCTCGATGTGATTCGCGGTCAGATCTCGGGTCCGGACGCCGCGCCGATCGATGGGGCGTCCGTCACCGCCACCTCCGTGCAGGGAGGAGTGAATCGCAGTGCGAAGACCGATCGCACTGGTCGGTTCACCATCACCTTTCCCGGTGGCGAGGGTGACTACTTCATCAACATCGCCGCCATCGGGTTCGTTCCGCGCCGCTTCGAGCTGAAACGATCGGCCGACGAAGAGATCCTCGTGGCCGATGCACGACTCCAGCGCATGGCCCTGCTCGACACGGTTCGCACCGTGGCAGCGAATCGCGCGCGGGTGAACCGGAACGAAAAGGCGGCGGACGTGGGCGGCACCGAGCAGACCACGAATGCGGGAGCCGTGAGTGCCGCGCAGCAGGGAGACCTGAACGCGATGGCCGCGTCGATTCCCGGCGTCACTCCAGTAACGGGTGCCGACGGCGATCCGGCAGGATTCTCGGTTCTGGGCCTCTCCGCCGACCAGAATTCCACGACGCTCAACGGTTCGAACTTCGGGAGCACGAGCATCCCGCGGGACGCGAGCGTGCTGTCGTCGCTCATCACCAACCCGTACGACGTGAGCCGAGGCGGGTTCAGCGGCGGGCAGTTCAACATCAGCGGAGGATCCGGCTCCAACTTCATCCGCCGCAGCAACAGCCTCAATCTGGACGCGCCCTCGCTGCAGTGGTCGGACCGGCTCGGCCGCTCGCTGGGGCAGCAGTACACCAACGTATCCGTGGGCGGCGCACTCGCTGGCCCGATCGTCACCGACAAGGCCTTCTACAATGTGTCGTACCAGGCTGGACGTCGGATGAACGACCTGCAGACGCTGTTCAATACCGATGCGGCGGGACTGCAGGCCAGCGGCATCTCCGCCGATTCCGTCTCACGACTGCTGGCGATCGCGAGTGCATCGCGCATTCCCACCAGCATCAACGGCAGCGTTCCCGGCAGTCGGTACGGGGACAATGCCTCCCTGTTCGGCAGTGTGAATCTCACGCCGCCAGGGTCCTCCACCGGTCAGACCTTCAATCTCACCTTCAATGGAAGTGCCAGTCGGCAAACGCCGGTGGGGCAGCTCACCAGCGAGCTACCCGCGCACAGCGGCGACCGCAGGAGCTACGGCGCGGGAGTGCAGGGTCGCCACTCCGCGTACGTGCACAGCCTGCTGAGCGAAACCACGCTCAACATGAATGGAAATCGCAGCTACGGGACGCCGTACACAGTTGCACCCAATGGGTCAGTGCTGGTGAACTCCAACTTCGCCGACGGCACCACCGGCGTGCGACAGATCGGTTTTGGTGGCAACGCATCGCTCGGCACGTCCAACTCCAGCGCCACGGTGGGGGGCGTGAATCAGTTGTCGTGGTTCAGCAAGAACAACAAGCACCGGGTGAAGCTGGCCAGCGAGCTGCGGCAGGATTTCTACACGCAGGATCAGACCACGAATGCGCTGGGCAGCTTCTTTTTTACCTCACTCGGCGAGCTACAGGCCAATCGGCCCGCGTCGTTCACGCGCGCGCTGCAGCCGCGCGTGCAGACCGGGAGCGAAACCGTGGGGGCGCTGTCGTTCGGC
>JBBSVF010000105.1:0-9807 GCA_038233745.1 Gemmatimonadales bacterium | reverse complement strand
CGTCGCCCCGAGACCGGGGCGCCGCCCGGCTTTTCGGAGGTGCACGGGCTGGAGTCGCTCGAACAGCAGTTGCCGCGCGCCGACGTGCTGGTGCTGGCCGCTCCCCTCACCCATGCCACCAGCGAGCTGATGACGCGCGCGCGGCTCGCCCTGCTGCCGTCGCACGCCATCGTAGTGAACGTGGCGCGCGGCGCGCTGATGGACGAGGAGGCGCTGGCGGACATGCTGGAGGCCGGCACACTCCGGGGCGCGGTGCTGGACGTCTTCCGGCAGGAACCACTGGCGACGACCAGCCGCCTATGGCACCTTCGAACAGCGCTCGTTTCGCCGCATGTCTCTCCGGTGTCGCCCAGGCGATTCTGGGACCGGCAGCTCGAGCTCTTCCTCGATAACTGGCATCGATACGCGACTGGCGCGCCAATGCGCAATGTTGTGGACAAGCAGGCAGGGTACTGAGCGATGGAACGAATCATCAAGGCCGCCGTCGATCGTGGCGCATCCGATCTGCACATCAAGGCCGGGGACGTGTTCCGGGCTCGCATTCACGGCAAGCTCGTGCCACTCACCAAGCAGGCGCTCACGCCGGACCAGACGCGCACGATTGCGCTGCACCTCATGTCGAATGAGGACGACAAGGCGCGACTGGACAAGCTCACCGACTATGACTGTTCGTGGGCTGCGCCGGGCGTGGGACGCTTTCGCGTGAACATCCTGAAGCAGCGGTCCAGCTTCATGATCGTGATGCGCGTGATTCCCTTCGAGGTGCCTACCTTCGAGACGCTGCGTCTGCCCGCCGTGTTGGCGCGCGTGGCGGAAGCCGAGCGCGGCATGGTGCTGGTGACGGGTGTGACGGGCTCGGGCAAGTCCAGCACGATGGCCGCGATGGTGAACTACATCAACCAGCACGAGAACCGGCACATTCTCACCCTGGAGAATCCGATCGAGTTTCTGCACACGGATATCCAGAGCTCCATCACGCAGCGCGAGATCGGCTCGGATACGGTGGATTTCAAGATGGGATTGCGCGCGGCGCTGCGGCAGGATCCTGATGTCGTGATGATCGGCGAGATGCGTGACGCCGAGACGATCGACACGGCGATCAAGGCGGCGGAGACGGGGCACCTGCTCATTTCCACCCTCCATACCCCCGATGCGCAGAGCACCATTCTGCGCATCATGGCGATGTTCCCGCCCGAGGAGCAGGAGGTGGTGCGCATTCGCCTGAGCGAGACACTCACGTCCGTGGTTTCTCAACGGCTGCTGCCGCGCGCGGATGGACACGGGCGCGCAGTGGCCGCGGAGATTCTGATCGTGACGCCTGCCGTGCGTGACATGATCGCCGATGGAAAGCGCATCGGGGAAATCCGGGATTACATCGCGGATGGGCGCGACCAGTACGGCATGCAGACCTTCGATCAGCATCTCGCGGACCTGGTGCAGTCGGGCGAGGTGACCTTCGACACCGCGATGGGCGCGGCGACGAATCCGTCGGACTTCGAGTTGAAGATGCGCATGTTCAGCCGGGTGTCGGGGTCGGTGTCGGTGGGCCAGGTGGCGGCCGCAGAGGCCGCCGCAACTGCCGCGTCTCCCACGCCGTCAGCGCCGCAGCCGGCCATGGATGGCATGACGGGCGGCGGCTTCGACTTCCTGGGACAGTAGGGCCAGCGCATGTTCCGGGTGGAGCGGTTGCAGGGTATCCTCGCCCCCGTCGTCACGCCGTTTGCCGCCGATGGCGAGATCGACTGCGGCGCCTTCGCGGACAACATCCGCGCGCATCTCGCGGCGGGAGCGAGCGGGATTGTCGTGACGGGATCCACCGGCGAGGCTGCGTTGCTCGACGAATCGGAGCGTGCGCAACTCGTGAGTGCCGCGCGTGCAGCAGTGACCGACGATCGCCCGGTGATCGCCGGCATCGGCGGCGAATCCACGCGGCAGACCATCCGCCGCGCCCGCGGGATGGCCTCGCTCGGCGCCGATGCCCTGCTCGTGGTCGCACCGCATTACTACGGAGCGGCGGTGCCCGACGCCGCCCTCCGAGAGCACTACGAGCGGGTGGCCGATGCAAGTCCGATCCCCGTGCTGCTCTACACGATTCCGAAGTACATGCACTTTGCGATTCCGCCGGAAACCGTCGCCGCGCTCGCGCAGCATCCGAACATCGTGGGGATGAAGGACAGCGCGGGCGATGCGACGCTCTTCGGCCGGTATCTCGAGTCGCGCAGCGACACATTTCGTGTGCTCACCGGCAGCGGGACGCTGTTTGGGGAGGCGCTGGGCATGGGTGCTGACGGCGCCATTCTCGCCGTGTCACTGTTCGCGCCCACAGAGTCGCACGCGGTGCTGCGCGGTCACCTCGCGGGCGACACGAATGCGCCACGCGCCGCGCAATCGGTGTTGTCGCCGCTCGCGGCTCGCATCGTTGGGCAACTCGGCGTGGCCGGCGTGAAATGCGCGATGGACGTCGTGGGACTGGCAGGCGGACCACCGCGTCCGCCACTCCGGGCGCTTGACAGTGCGGCGCAGGCAGAGGTGCGGACGATGCTCGCGTCGCCGGAGTCTGCCCCTGCGTTCGCCGCATCCGCGTGACGGCGGCCGGGCGCGACGGCGCTCGGCACCTTCTGGCGCTCGGGAGCGAGGCGCGGCCGGCAGGTAGTGGGGCCGAGCACCGGGCGCGTGAGTATGCGCGTGGCGTGCTCGAGGACCTCGGATTCGCGTGCCGCGACGAACCCTTCGAGTATTCGCCCTTCCCCGGCATGTACGGAACACCAGCCGTCGGTGCGATGCTCACGGTGACTTTGGCGAGCAGTGCTGCAGCCGCCCTGGAGCACTGGGGACGCATGACCCCCGCGCTGCTGCTCGCCGGCGGATTCGCGAGTGCTGGCGTGCTGGCCGCCCGAATGCTTGGCGAGGGCGTGCTCCGCAATCGCTGGCTGCGCACGGGCGGAGTGAATCTCATGGCGACGCGCGGCGGCGACAATCCGCGCGTGCTGCTCGTGGCGCATCTGGACACAAAATCACAGCCGGTGCCGAGTGTGGTGCGCATCGCCGCGGTGATCGCATTGGCGATCTCGATGATGGGCGCCGGAGCGCTTGCGTTGATGCTGACACTTGCTGGCGTCGCGCCGCGTAGTGCGTGGTGGGGAGTCGTGATGCTGGGCGTTCCTGCCGGCGTGGTGCTCACTGCATGCGTGACAGGTCGTGCGTCGCCCGGCGCGCTCGACAATGCTTCTGGCGTGGCGGCCGTGCTCTCCGCGGCCGCGATGTTGCCTGCTGACGGATGCTGGGGCGTGCTGCTCACGAGCGCCGAGGAGCTGGGGATGGCTGGTGCACGAGCGTGGGCGGCGCGACATCCGCGGAGCCGCGTACTCAACTGCGATGGGGTAGATGACGGGGGTTCGGTGTATGTGCTGCACAACGGTGGGGAGATCGACGAGCTGGTGCAGGTCATCGCGAAGGCCTCGGCGGGTGAGCGGTTGATCGTGCGTCGCATGCCGTTGGGGCTGTTGACGGATTCGTCAGCGTTCGCGTCGGCCGGCTGGCCCGCCGTGACGGTCAGCCGGGGTTCGTATGGAAGCCTCGCGCGCGTGCATACGCGTGGCGACACACTCGAGGCGATGGATGGTCGCGGGATCGATCCGGTTGCTCACATCCTTGCTCGCGCTGCGGAGGCGCTCGCCACGTGAACCTGTTGCTCTTGGCTGTCATCCTGTTCGTGGGCCTGGTGATGATCCCCTTCGGGCTGCCGGGCACCTGGATTCTCGCGGGCGCGGCGCTGGGGTATTCGCTGCTGGTACCGGGATCCATCGGCACGTTCACCGTAGTTCTTGTGACGGTGCTGGCGATCGTGGGGGAGGTGATCGAATACACCCTCACCGCGAAGTACACGCGCAAGTACGGCGGCTCGCGGCGCGCGAGCTGGGGTGCGGTGATCGGTGGGATGATCGGCACCTTCATGGGCGTGCCGGTCCCGATCGTAGGATCGGTGATTGGCGCATTTGCCGGCGCCTTCGTTGGGGCATTTGTCGGGGAGATGACGGCTGGAAGTCGTGGACAGGATGCCACGCGGGTGGCCACCGGCGCATTGATCGGACGCGTGACGGCCGCGGCGATGAAGGTGGGTATCGGACTCGCGATGGCGGTGTGGATTTTCTTCGCGGCGTTCTGAGGCACGTGTCGCCGCCATTTCGTTGACTATCCTCGTGTCCGGGGTAGATTGAACCAACGCCCCGCGGATTGCCGCGGGGCGTTTTTCGTGGGCGCGATCCATGTCTCCTCACGGGAGTGTCATGTTCGAAGCGGATTCTCGCGTGCTGGTGGTGGTTGGCGCGCAGTGGGGCGATGAAGGGAAGGGCAAGCTGGTGGATGTGCTGGCCGAGCGCGCCGACTGGGTGGTTCGATACCAGGGGGGGGCGAATGCCGGCCACACTGTAGACCTGGGCGACCGCTCCTTCGTGCTGCACCAGATTCCCAGCGGCATCCTGCACCCGGGAGTGCGCTGTGCGATCGGCAATGGCGTCGTCCTCGACCCCGACACTCTCTTCGACGAGATCGATGGGCTCGTGGCGGCGGGAGTGGATGTGGAGGGGCGGCTGTATGTGAGCGAGCGAGCGCACATGGTGATGCCGTACCACAAGCAGGTGGACGGCGCGAGTGCGTCCAGCAAGGCGATCGGGACCACGGGCCGAGGCATCGGACCGGCGTACGAGGACAAGGTGGCGCGGCGTGGTGTGCGGGTGCTGGACCTGCGTCATCCCGAGCGGCTGCGCGCCGTGGTGGAGAAGGGCGCCGAGAACGCGCGCGAGCGTCTGCGTCGCAGCGGATCTGACGAGACAGTGGACGTGGACGCCACGGTGGCGCAGCTCGAACGGCTGGCCGAGCGGCTGCTGCCCATCGCGGATGATGTGAGTCTCACGATTCATCGGGCGACGCGCGCGGGCGCGGCGGTACTGCTGGAGGGTGCGCAGGGCTCGCTGCTGGATGTGGATCATGGCACGTATCCGTATGTCACGTCGAGCAATACGACGGCCGGTGGTGCAGCGGTGGGCGTGGGCATCGGGCCGACGGCGGTGGATCGTGTGCTGGGCGTGGTGAAGGCGTACACGACGCGCGTGGGCAATGGGCCGCTGCCCACCGAACTGGAGGAGCCGCTGCAGACGCGGATGCGGACGCTCGGCAACGAGTTCGGCGCAACGACGGGACGCGCGCGACGGTGCGGCTGGTTCGATGCGCTGGTGGTGAAGTACGCCACGCGCGTGAACGGATTGAGTGATCTGGCGGTGACGAAGCTGGATGTGCTGGATACCCTCGATCGACTGGCGATCTGCACCGGGTACGAGATCGACGGCGAACTGCACGAGGACTTCCCGTCCGACCTGCTCGCGCTGGAGCAGGTGGTGCCGAAGTACGAGTGGTTCGAAGGGTGGCAGAGCTCCACGGCTGATGCGCGGGCACTGGCGGACCTGCCACAGGCGGCGCGCCGGTATCTGGATCGCATCGAGCAGCTGTGCGAGGCGCCGATTGCGTATGTGAGTGTGGGAACGCGACGCGATCAGATTCTCACGGCACGCGGCTGATGCTGGATGTGCTGGTGATCGGCGGCGGTCCGTGTGGACTGGCGACTGCCATCTCCGCCCAGCGCGCGGGGCTGCGTGCGCGGGTGCTGGAGGCAGGCGCGGTGGTGAGCACGATTGCGGCGTACCCGTATTACGTGAGCTTCTTCTCCACGGCGAGCAAGTTGTCGCTCGGGGACATTCCCTTCGTTGTGAGTGGGGACAAGCCCACGCGACGCGACGCGCTCGGGTACTATCGCGCGATCGTTCGTCATTTCGCGCTGGATGTGCAGCAGTACGAGCGTGTCACGCGTCTTGAGCGCGTCGCCGAGGGCTGGCGGGCGCATACGGAGAGTGTGGAGGGCGTCACCGGGTTCACCGATGCGCGCGCGGTGGTGGTCGCCACGGGATACTTCGGCTCGCCGAACTACCTGGGTGTGCCGGGCGAAGGGCTGCCCACGGTGCGCCATGTGTATCGCGAGGGACACGAGGCCTTCGGCGAAGACGTGGTAGTGGTGGGCGGTGGCAATTCGGCGGCGGAAGCGGCGCTGGACCTGTGGCGCGCGGGTGCTCGGGTAACGCTGGTGCACTTTGGCTCCGACTTCGACAAACGGATCAAGCCGTGGGTATTGCCGGACTTCGTGAATCGGGCGGCGGAGGGGGCCATCGGGACGCGCTGGAACAGTCGCGTGATCGCAATCGAGCCGGGAGCGGTGGTGGCGGAGAGCGCGGCGGGGACCGAGCGCATCGCAGCACGTTTCGTGTACGTGATGACCGGCTTCGCTCCCAACACGGCGCTGCTCCGCGAAGCCGGGGTGCCGATCGACCCGGCAACGGGAGTGCCGGCGCATGATCCCGACACGCTGGAGACCAGTGTGCCCGGACTGTACATCGCCGGCGTAGTGGTGGCGGGGTTCGATGCGAACAAGGTATTCATCGAGAATGGGCGCTTCCATGGCGACCGCATCGTGGCGCATCTGCAGGGCAGGGCGGCACCACCGGCACCGGTGCTGAGCGCCGAACTCGATACCTGAGTAGCTTGCGGGTATTGGCGCGTGGCAGCCAGCGACGCGCCCTGCACCCAGTACGAGATCCCGAATCATGCCGGCCAGCACGCAGCCCGATGTGATGGACAAGCTCGTGTCGCTCTGCAAGCGGCGCGGCTTCATCTTCCAGAGTTCCGAGATCTACGGAGGCACCGGATCGGTGTGGGACTACGGTCCCCTGGGTGTGGAGCTCAAGAAGAATCTCAAGGATGCGTGGTGGAAGTCGATGGTGCGCATGCGCGAGGATGTGGTAGGCCTCGACGCCGCCATCCTGATGCATCCGCGCACGTGGGAGGCGAGCGGGCATGTGGCCGGCTTCACCGATCCGCTCGTGGACTGCCGCACCTGCAAGGGGCGCTTTCGTGCGGACCGGCTGGAGGATGCCCGCTGCCCGCAGAAGCCCAGCCGGCGGCCCGGCGAAGCGGAACAGTGCGATCTCACGGAGCCGCGCAACTTCAACCTGATGTTCAAGACATTCATGGGACCGCTCGAGGAGAGCGCGTCCACCGTGTACCTGCGGCCCGAGACGGCGCAAGGCATTTTCGTGAATTTCCTGAACGTGCAGCAGAGCACACGGCAGAAGCTGCCCTTCGGGATCGCGCAGATCGGCAAGGCATTCCGCAACGAGATCACTCCGGGAAACTTCATCTTCCGAACGCGCGAGTTCGAGCAGATGGAGATGCAGTTCTTCGTGGAGCCCGGGACTGACATGGAGTGGTTCGAGTTCTGGAAGGGCGAGCGCATGCGCTGGCACACCACGCTCGGACTCGCGACGGACCGTCTGAACTTTCACGAGCACACCGGCGCCGAGCTGGCGCACTACGCGCGCGCGGCGTTCGACATCGAGTTCGACTTCGGTGGCACGCTGGGCTACCAGGAGATCGAGGGAATTCACAATCGTGGAGACTTCGACCTGGGACGGCATCAGGAGTTCTCGGGGAAGAAGCTGGAGTACTTCGACCAGGTGAAGAACCACCGGTTCCTGCCGTACGTGATCGAGACATCGGTGGGGGCTGATCGGGCGACGCTGGCCGCGCTCGTGAATGCCTACCGTGAGGAGACGGTCGAGGGGGAGGACGAAGGGCGCACCGTGCTGCGCCTGCATCCGGCACTCGCCCCGATCAAGGCCGCGGTGTTCGCGCTCACGCGGAAGGACGGCATGCCCGACATGGCGCACCGGATCTCGGACGCGCTGCGGGCCTGGTTCCCGGTTGACTATGACGACACGGGCAGCATCGGCAAACGCTATCGCCGGCAGGACGAGGTGGGCACGCCGTTCTGCATCACCGTGGACACTGACAGCGTGAAGGATGGCACCGTGACCGTGCGCGATCGCGACACGCTGCAGCAGGAGCGGATCTCCAGTGACGCGCTGCGCGAGTACCTCGAACTGCGGCTGCAGGGATGACGCCGCCTCTCAGCGTCGAACGCCTGCGGCGTGAGGGCGAGATATTCCAGCAGGAGCTCGCGCGCGAGACCTTCGAAGCGTACAGCGGGTTGAAGGCGGAGGCCGAGCTGCAGCCCATCTACGCGGCGCATCGGGAGATCCTGGGCGAGGCGTCGCTGGAGTTCATGCAGGAGCACTTCGCCGACTCGGCGCCCGAGAGCGAGGAACGCCGCTCGTCACGCCTGCTCCTGGACTGGCAGGTGGAGGCGCAGAGCAGCCGGCAGCTCGCATCGCTGGACGAGCGGGAGATCGAATGGGAAAGCTCCGCGATCGTGCGCGTGTCCGACGGACGCGAGATCCCCTTCCAGCGCGTGAGCATCGAGATCGCGAACAGTCCGTCGGCCGAGGATCGCGCGCTGATGGAGCGGGCGCGGCGCGATCTCGTGCAGCGCGAGCTGGCGCCGCTGTGCCGCGAGCGGTTCGAACGCGAACGCGATATCACCGAGTCGCTGCAGATCGCGGACGGGTACAATGCCACGTGGGAGGCGCTGAGCGGTGTGGCGCTGACGTCGTTGCGCGACGAGTGCGCCGCGTTTCTGCGCGACACCCAGGCGATGTGGGACGATGTGGCGCCGGCGCTGGTAAAGACCCGGTTGGGCATCTCGATCAGCGATGCGACGCGCGCCGATGCCTTGGCCCTGCTGCGTGCTCGCGAGTTCGACCGGTACTTTCCAGCGCGGGAGATGGAGTCGTCCATCCGTCGTCAGGTGCGGGAGATGGGGCTGGATCCGGAGGCGAATGGCCGCATCCACTTCGATACCGGCGAACGCGAAGGCAAGCGGGCGCGTGCCTTCTGCGCCCCGGTGCGTGTGCCGGACGAGGTGTACCTCGTGCTGCTGCCACACGGCGGCCAGACCGATTGGCAGACGCTGCTGCACGAGCTGGGGCACGCGCTGCATTTCGCGTACATGCGGCCCGACCTGCCAATGGAGTTCCGGTGGATGGGGGACAACTCCATCACCGAGGGCTACGCGATGCTCTTCGATCATCTCATGCAGGACGCCGGATGGCTGCATCGCTATTCCGAACTCGACTGGCGTACCTCGCCGTCCTACCTGCGCACCGCGGGATTCGAGGAACTGCACTTCCTGCGTCGTTACTGCGCCAAGCTGATCTACGAAACGGAACTCTACGGCGGCAGCGTGTCCTGGGACGCGCTCCCCGAGCTCTACGTGGAACAGCTCTCGTCGGCCACGAGCTTCCAGTATGCGGAGGCCGATGCGTTCGTGGACGTGGATCCCCGCTTCTATGCCGCGCGCTACCTGCGCGCCTGGCAGTTGCAGGCGGTGCTCACCGAAACGCTGCGTGAGCGCTATGACGCCGACTGGTGGCGCAACCCGCGCACAGGATCGTTCGTCGCGCAGGCGCTGTTCGGGGAAGGCCAGCGCGAGCTGGCGCAGGAGCAGGCGGCACGCGTGAGCGGAAAGTCACTGGGGTTCGCACCGCTCATTCGCAGCATCGAGGCGATGCTGGCTTGAGCGTCACTGCCGGGTTCAGGCCTGCGTCACGAGCCAGTCCAGGGCGGCGTCGCGCGAGGCGAATGCCTCCATCTTCCGTCGCGACATCAGCGCGATCATGCCCATCGCCGCGCGATGCATGGCGGAGTCGGTCACCACGGCGGCCGCCTTCACGATCGGGGCATTGGCCTTCGTCATCGTCTTGAAGGCGTCGATGATGCGACGATTGTAGGTGGTGTCCTGGACGTCAGTGCAGGTGAGCGCCGAGCCGTTGGCCGGCAGGGCGCGGATGAAGCGCGCAGCTTCCG
>JBBSVF010000104.1:0-9822 GCA_038233745.1 Gemmatimonadales bacterium | reverse complement strand
TGTCGCCCGATGTGCATCCGGCGCTCTCGGAGCTGGCGGGCAAGGCCATGCAGCACGACTTTGCCACCACCGTGCTCCACGGCGTCTACGCCGGATGGCTGATCGCGCTCCTCGTCTGGATGCTGCCCGGCGCGCAGACCAGCAAGCTCCCGGTGATAGTGATCATGACGTATCTCGTGGGACTCGGGGGCTTCGCGCACGTGATCGCCGGCGCGAGCGAGGTGTTCTATGCGGTCTGGCGGGGCGAGGCGAGCTGGGGCCGGGCGACGGGCGGCTACCTCCTGCCCGCGCTGATCGGAAACGTGGCGGGTGGCCTTACAATGGTCGCTGCGCTGAACCACGCGCAGGCAACGAGCGGAGAGGGGGACGAGTAGCGGAACGGACTCTCGACATCGACGGACACGTCGGCACGAAATATGAACGCGCGAATCCGGTTGAACGGGCCCGCCTCGCCGACCAGAACGGCGACGCGGCGGCCCCCATTCGGAGAGGCTGCCTTGGTTCGCCGCCGTCCCTGTGATGCGTTCCCTCGCGTTCTGCACCCACGTCCGCAGCGAGCCCCTCGGTGGCGCCGGCGCGCGGCTGTCATGGCCGCCCTCCTCCTGGGTGCCTGCCGCGCGACCGGGGATGCAGCGCCAGTCACGGTGGCCACGGCCGCCACCGGCGCCGACAGCGCAATGCTGCGCGCCCTCGCCGACAGCACGCAGTGGCCCACCTATGGGCGCGACCTCGCCAATACGCGCTACGTGCCCCTCACGCAGGTGACTGCCGCCAACGTGGCGTCGCTCGTCCCGGCCTGGGTGCATCACTCGCGAATCCCTCACTCCTCCGAGAGCAACCCGCTCGTGGTGGACGGCGTGATGTACGTGAGTTCCGCCCTCAATCACGTGTTCGCCATCGATGCGCGCACCGGGCGGCAGAAGTGGGAATACATCCACGACTTCCGCACCACCGTCGACTGCTGCGGGCCGATCAACAAGGGCGTCACGGTCTACGGTGGCCGGGTCTTCATGGCCACGGCCGACGCCCGCCTCGTGGCGCTCGACGCCGCCACCGGCCGCCGCGAATGGGACGTACAGGTGGGCGATAACGAGGCCGGCTATCACATGACCGGGAGCCCCCTTGCCGTCGACGGAAAAGTGATCGCCGGCGTGAGTGGTGGGGAGCAGGGCTGCCGCTGCTATGTGGACGCGTACGACGCGGCCACCGGCGCACGCGTGTGGCGCTGGTACACCATTCCCAGTCCCGCGGAGGGCGGATGGTGGGGCACGTGGCGCACTGGCGACGGCTTCGGCGCCTCCTGGTCACGCGACATCGCTCGCGAGCGCGCGGACAGCGCGAAGTATCCCGACAGCTGGCAGCACGGTGGCGGGCCTGCGTGGCATCATCCGGCCTACGATCCCGCGCTCGGCCTGCTGTACGTGAATGTCGGGAATCCCGCCCCCGACCTGGATGGCACCGAGCGGCCGGGAGACAACCTCTATACCGATTGCGTGGTTGCGCTCGACGTGAAGACGGGAAAGGTGCGCTGGTACTATCAGATGGTGTCGCACGACCTGTGGGATTACGACCCTTCGCCGCCGCCGGTACTCGTCGACGTTCGTGACGAGACGGGGAAGATGGTGCCCGCCGTGGCGCAAGCGGGCAAGGTGCCGTGGGTCTACGTACTCGACCGCCGCACCGGAAAGCCGATCCGCCGCTCGGACGAGTACCTGCCCACACAAAACCTCTTCGTGCCGCCCACCGAGGCCGGCGTGATGATCATGCCCGGCACACTCGGTGGCACCGACTGGTCGCCGACATCGTTCGATCCGCACACCGGCTGGCTGTACCTGGCGTCGAACGTGCTGCCAATGCTGTACAAGAAGTCACCGGAACCGCTTCGGCAGCCAGCGCAGTGGTGGGGCGGCAGCGTCACCGTCTCGCCGAGTGGGACGTCCGGACTCATCACGGCGATCGACCTCAACACGGGCAAAGTCGCTTGGCAGACGCCAACAGTGATGCCGCTGCTGAGCGGAGTGACGGTCACCGCGGGTGGCGTTCTCTTCGCTGGCCTGTCGGACGACAAGCTCGCCGCGTACGACGCGCGCACCGGACGCCAGCTCTGGACGGGGGCCGCGCCAGCCGGTGTGAATGCGCCACCCATTTCGTACATGCTGGACGGCGTGCAGTACATCGCGGTGGCGGCCACGGGCGCGATGAACGTGGGCAGCAAACGCGGCGATGCGCTGCTCGTCTATCGGCTGCCGGCGTCTGCCACTCCTGCCACTCCTGCCACGCCGGGCGCGGGAGCGAAGCAATGAGCGACTTCCACTCGCCCGCCCGCGCCCTGGTAACCGTGCTGCTGGCAATGGCGCCCGCGTCGCTCCACGCGCAGCTTCCAAATCACACGTCGGACGCGGCACGGCGGGCGCCGTACCAGGCGCAGACGAACGAAGATCTTCAGCCCACCACGTTGCCTGCGCTCCCGTATGGCATGACGGTGCAGATGCTGGTGGAGGGCGACCGGCTGTTTCATGGCCGCGGGGGTTGCTTCGCCTGTCACGGCACCGAGGGGCAGGGGCTTCCGGCGGCGGGCGACGCGATCACCAGTTCGTTGGCGTACGCGCGCCACGAGTGGCGCTCGATCGACTCGCTGATCACGGCGGGGATGCCCGACGTCCTCTCGCGCAGCCCCATCGCCATGCCGGCGCGCGGCGCACGGGGCGACCTCACCGCCGCGGAGAGCGAACGGCTCGCGGCCTACGTGTGGGCCATCAGCGCGGTGCGCGGCGAGCCGTGGCCTGGTGGCCACCCCTCGCACGCTGGCCTCGTACCGGCCGGCTCCACCAAGGGAACGGCGCCCGCCAAGCCGGTACGCGTCCGCAGCCAGGTCCCGACGCCGTCGCGTGGCCAGGTGACAGGCACGGCACGCAGCGCGAACCACGCCCCTCAGCCACGCCGATGACGAGTACGTCTGGTTCCCTGCCGCGCTTCGCCGCACTCGCCGCTGCGCTCGTGATGGCCACGGCGTGCGCGCGCAGCGAAGGGGCCGTGCCCGAGTCCCACCGTGCCGGCCACGACGCCGCACTCCGCGCCCTGATGAACGACCCCGGGCAATGGCCCAGTTACGGGCGCGACTACTCCAATCAGCGCTACTCGCCCCTTACACAGGTGAATACCGGCAACGCCGCGCAACTCGAGCTGGCATGGCATTTCAAGACTGGGGTTGCCAAGTCGTTCGAGAACAGCCCGCTGATCGTGGGCCGCACGATGTACGTCACGACGCCCATGAACCACCTCATCGCGCTCGACGCGGTGACTGGCGCGAAGAAGTGGGAATATGTGCATCCCCTTGGCACTACCACGGTCTGTTGCGGTCCGGTGAACCGCGGCGCGGCGTACTACGGCGGTCGCGTGTACATGGCCACGCTTGACGGCCAGCTCGTGGCGATCGACACGGCCAACGGTCACCGGGCGTGGGCGGTACAGGCGGTGGATAACAAGAAGGGTTACAGCATCACGATGGCGCCCGTGATCGTGAACGGGAAGGTGATCGTGGGCGCGAGCGGCGCCGAGTATGGCATCCGTGGCCGCGTGCAGGCGTACGACGCGAACGACGGTGCGCGACTCTGGCGGTGGTACACCATCCCCAGCCCGGAGGAGGGCGGGTGGTGGGGACACTGGAGCACCACCGATCCCTTCGGCACGCCGTTGAACCGCGACATCGCGCAGGAAAAGCGCGACAGCGCACAGTACGCCGACGCGTGGAAGCGAGGAGGGGGCTCGGTGTGGCAGACTCCTGCCGTCGACATCGCGCGCGGGCTGCTCGTGCTCACGGTGAACAACCCGAGCCCCGACGTCGATGGCGTTGTGCGGCCAGGTGACAACCTCTACACGGACTGCATCGTGGCGCTCGACATCGAGACCGGCAAGCTTCGCTGGTACTTCCAGCAGGTGCCGCACGACACCTGGGACTACGACCCCATCAGCCCGCCCGTGCTGGTGGACGTGAAGGATGCGAGCGGCCGCATGGTGGCCGCGGTGGCGGAGGCGGGGAAGACCGGGTGGGTGTACGTGCTGGACCGGGAGACGGGCAAGCCGATCCGCCGCTCCGATGCCTTCGTCGAGCAGAAGGACATGTTCACGCGCGCAACGCGCCAGGGCGTGCGCGTGATGCCCGGCGGCAATGGAGGTTCGGAGTGGTCGCCCACCGCGTACAGCCCGCAGACGGGCTACATGTACATCCTCGGCCTCAACGAGCATGACATGTACAAGCTGCGTCCGGAGAAGTACGCCGCGCCAGCGAGCTACCTCACCGGCGTGTGGTACTCGGCCGAGCCGAAGAAGGATTACGGGTCGTTTACCGCTGTGGACCTCAACACGGGCCATATTGCCTGGCAGGACACGGTGCCACACCAGATGGTGGGTGGCGCGATGGCGACTGCGGGCGGCGTGGTGTTCGTGGGGACCAAGGACCGCCGCTTCCTCGCGATCGACGCGCGCACCGGCCGCATCCTCTGGACATACGCCGCTCCCGCCGGCGTGAATGCACCGCCGGTGACGTACATGATTGACGGACGACAGTACGTCGCCGTGGCCGCTGGAGGGAATCTCCAGATCAACGCGCCACGTGGCGACGAAGTGCTGGTGTTTGCGCTCCCCGTCGCCGGTTCGCGCGACACGAGCTTCGCCGTTCCGGCCAGCGCGGGCTCCGCAGCGGCCGCCATCCTCTCGCGGAGATGAGCATGCGCCAGCGCGGCATGGAGATCTCGTGGGGCGCACGACGGGCCGCTGGCGTCGCGCTGTGTGGCGTCGCGCTGCTTGCCGGTTGCAAAGCGCCGCAAGCCAATCCCGACCGGGCGGAAGCCGTCTCACGTGAGGAGGCGGCGCCCGAACGCTACCTTCCCGCCGACCTCGGGTCCCGTCCCGATTCCGACAGGCTCACTCTCGCGCATCACGTCATCGACACCGACGAGGAGGCGCAGTCCGCCACACTGCCCCCGCTCGCCAAGGGCATGACGATCGACATGATCCGGAATGGCGATCGGCTGTTTCATGGCGTGGGCGGCTGCGTGAGTTGTCACGGGTCCGAGGCCCAGGGTCTCGCCGCGCGCGGCAAGACCCTCACCGCCGGCGTGGTCTTCGTACCACCCGGTGACTGGAATGCGATCGATTCGGTGATCAGCGCCGGAATGCCGGACAAGCAGACGCGCTCGCCCATCGCCATGCCGCCCCGTGGCCAGCACGGGAACCTCGAGGCTGGCGCGATCCGGGACATCGCCGCCTACGTGTGGGCCATCAGCCAGACGCGCGGCGAGCCATGGCCCGGCGGCCATGCGCTGCACGCTCCCCACGACTGGCGGGCGTCCGCCAGGACAAGCATTCCATGATTCCCTCCGTGCTCATTGGCCTGCCCGCGCAGTTGCGCGTGCTCTACGATCGCGACCCATCGGTGTTCAGTCCCGCCGGGCCGCGAGCTGCGCGGCTCGCCACGCTCGGGTGGACGATGGTGGTGGTGGCGACGATAGTGTTCCTGTTCGTGTTGACGGTGCTGCTCCTGCCACTCTGGCGCCGCCGGAATGCGCCCCTCGTCGACGGGCCGGCGCCGCCGGTGAACGAGCGCGCCTGGGTGCTGTACGGCGGCGCTGCGGCGCCCGCGCTGGTGCTCGCCGGCATCTTCATCCTCACCCTCGGCGCGTACCGAAGCGCCGCACCCGCCGGCACGACGCTGACCATCGAGGTGATCGGCCACCAGTGGTGGTGGGAGATTCGCTATCCCGATCATCTCGTGCAGACTGCCAACGAAATCCACATCCCCGTGGGGCGGCCCGTGAAGATCCTGCTCCGGTCGGTCGACGTGATCCACAGTTTCTGGGTCCCCAACCTGGCGGGCAAGACCGACGCCATCCCCGGCATCACCAACACCTCCTGGCTGGAAGCCGACGAGCCCGGCACCTGGCGAGGCACCTGCGCCGAGTACTGTGGCATGCAGCACGCGCACATGGCGCTCAGCGTCGTGGCGCAGCCCGAGGGCGAGTTCGCGCGCTGGGTGCAGAACGAGCGCGCCACCTCGGCACCGCCCTCCGATTCCGCCACGCTCGACGGTGAGCACGTCTTCCTCACGTCGCAGTGCGTGTACTGCCACACCGTGCGCGGAACACAGGCCACCGGGACGATCGGCCCTGATCTCACGCACCTCGCGTCGCGCCTGACCCTCGCGTCGGGCACGCTGCCGAATACGCGCGGCAACCTGGCCGGCTGGATCGAGAACCCGGACCGCATCAAGCCCGGCACCAAGATGCCCGCCGTCCCCCTCGATGCGGCACAACTTCAGGCGATCATCACCTATCTCGAGAGTCTCAAGTGAGCGGAGCCCCCATGGCCGACACCATCGAGCGCGTCAACGTCGCCTCGCTCGCCGAGCGGCTCGACGGGACGTGGAAGTCGCCGAAAACGCTGTACGGTTCGCTTGCCTCGGTCGATCACAAGAAGATCGGCAAGCGCTACCTCGCCACCGCCTTCGCATTCCTTCTGCTCGGCGGGCTCGAGGCGGCCGCGATGCGCGCCCAGCTCGCGCGGCCCGAGAGCCACCTCCTGTCACCGGAAGCCTACGACCAGATTTTCAGCATGCACGGCACGACCATGATCTTCTGGTACGCGTCGCCCATCCTGAGCGGCTTCAGCAACTACCTCGTGCCCTTGATGCTCGGCGCGCGCGACATGGCGTTTCCCCGGCTGAACGCCTTCTCGTACTGGACCTTCCTCCTCTCGGGCATCTTCATCTACGCGAGCGCATTCCTCGGCGTGATGCCACACGGCGGCTGGTTCGCCTACGTGCCGTACACCAACGCGCAGTACTCGCCGCAGCTCAACATGGATTTCTACGCGCTGGCACTGCTCTTCCTCACGATCTCCACCACCGCCGGCGCGATCAACTTCATCGTCACCATCTTCAAGTCACGCTGTCCGGGGATGTCGGTGAGCCGGATGCCCCTGTTCATGTGGAGCACGCTCACCGCGTCGACGGCGATGGTCTTCTCCATGCCGGCGCTCACCGCGGCGCTCATCTTCCTGGAGTTCGACCGCCGCTTCGGCACGCACTTCTACGATCCCGTGCGCGGTGGGACCCCGCTGCTCTGGCAGCACCTGTTCTGGGTGTTCGGTCACCCGTGGGTCTATATCATCATCCTCCCGGCCACGGGCATGGCGTCGATGATCATTCCCACCTTCTGCCGCCGGCCAATCGTGGGTCACGCGTACGTCGCGCTCGCCACCGTGAGCACCGGCATCTTCGGTTTCGGCGTGTGGGCGCACCACATGTTTGCCACCGGTATGCCCGGCCTCGCCACGACCTTCTTCAGCGCGGCCAGCATGGGCGTCTCCATTCCCAGCGGCATCCAGATCTTTGCGTGGCTCGCCACCATCTGGTCGGCGCGTCGGCACGTCCTGGCTACGCCAATGCTCTTCATGCTCGGCTTCATCTGCCTGTTCGTGATCGGCGGCGTAAGCGGCGTGATGACCGCCTCCGTTCCGTTCGATTGGCAGGCGACCGACACCTACTTCATCGTCGCGCACATCCACTATGTGCTCGTGGGCATCAACCTCTTTCCCGTGCTCGCCGGCTTCTACTTCTGGCTCCCCAAGATGACCGGTCGCATGCTGAGCGAGCGCCTCGGCCGCTGGAACTTCTGGGTCCTGTTCGTCGGCGTGAACCTCACCTTCTTCCCCATGCATTTCGTGGGGCTGCGCGGCATGCCCCGGCGCGTGTACACGTACCCCGCCGGCCTGGGCTGGGACTGGCTCAACCTCGCCGAGTCGGTGGGCGCGGTCGTCACGGTGATCGGCGTGTTGCTCTTCATCATCAACGTGCTCTGGAGCCGCCGCTACGGCGCCATCGCCCCAGCGAACCCGTGGGGAGCGTCCACGCTGGAATGGGCCGTGTCGTCGCCGCCGCCCGAGTACAACTTCGCGGTGATCCCCACGGTGCGTGGGCGCGATCCACTCTGGGAGGCGCACGACGCGATCCTTGGTCGCGCAGGCGCCGAGGACCTCGCGCCTGCCGACCCGACCCGCGCCACTGCACGCGGCGGTGAGGAAGAGGCGCCAGTCACGGTCGCGCTGCAGCCATGGCGCGTGCTGGACGCGGGCAAGGAAGCGCTCGAGAGCACGCTGCTCGACGCCGATCCGCAGGCGATTCTCCGCTTGCCGCACGACACCCTCTGGCCGCTCGTGCTGTCGCTCGCGCTCACTGCGCTTTTCGTCGCCCTGCTCTTCAAGGCGCCGGTCTGGGCAGCGCTCGCCGGCGTCGCCTGTCTCGCTGCGATCGCGGGATGGCTGTGGCCCACGCCCGCCACCTTCCCGCCTCCGCGGAGCGTCGCATGAGCACTGTCACCGCGACGTTCAATTCCGACGTCCCACGCGATCCGCTGCCGATCCGGCTCACGGGCACGCGGTCGCCCGGCTGGTGGGGAATGGTCTTCCTGTGCGCCACCGAGGCGATGCTCTTCGCCAGCTTTCTCGGTGCCTACTTTTTCCTGCGCGGCAGCGTCGAGTCCTTCGGGGCAGAGGGTGGCCGCTACGTGCCGCTCACCCGCCCGCTCATCATGACGGCGCTGCTCCTCGCGAGCAGCGGTACAGCGTGGTGGGGTGAGAAGGGACTCAAGCGAGGTGACGGCGGCCGCCTCCGCATCGGCCTTGCCCTCACTTTCCTGCTCGGCGTCATCTTCCTGCTGGTGCAGGCCAACGAGTACGCCAATCGCGACGCGAGCTGGACCATCAGCGCGTACGATTCGCTGTTCATCACCATCACCGGCTTCCACGGCGCGCACGTCGCGGGGGGCCTGCTGATGAACCTGTACGTACAGGTCCGTGCATGGCTCGGGCACTTCGACGCGGAGCGGCACGACGCTGTCTCCAATGCGGTGTTCTACTGGCACTTCGTCGACGTCGTGTGGCTCTTCATCCTCGCGGTGCTCTATTTCTCCCCGCGCCTCTTCTGACGGAGACCATCATGAGCGACCTCGAGGTCTACGCCGCCAGCAACCCCGCGAATGCGCGCGCCGCCATCGCGCCTCCCGATGGGGCAGGTGATCGCACTCTCTGGTTCGCCGTCTACGGCGCTCCGGTCGCCTGGTCCGTCGACCTGCTCGCGAGCATCGCGCTGCACTACGATTACTGCGCCGCGCTCGTGGGTCGCACCTTCCGTCCGTGGGCCGGCATCGGCGTGGCGCTCGCGATCGTCGGCATCGCGATGCTGGCGCTCTCGCTCACCGCGGGCGCCGCCGCATGGCGTGCGCACCAACGCCTTGGCAGCGACACGGGGCAGGGCGACACCGACCTCGATCGACGCCGCTTCATGGCACGAGCCGGCCTGCTCGCGTGCGCGCTCTTCTCCTTCGCGATCGTGCTGCGCCTGATCGCACCCTTCATCCTCCCACCGAGCTTCTGCGGCTCGTGACCATGCATCGCGCAGCGCGCCCTCGGGTGCCCGGCACGCACCGCGCCGCGCCGGCGATACTCGCCGCCATGGCGTTGCTGCTGCCGCGCGCAGCGTGGGCGCATGCCGGTCGCGGCGCCACGCCGGGCGACGTCTGGCATCACTGGAGCGGCAACCCGGTCGAGATCCTGCTCGTGTTCCTGCCCGCCATCTGGTATGCCGTGGGAGTGCGCGCGCTCTGGCGCCGCGCGGGTGCCGGCCACGGCGTCTCGACAGGGCAGACGCTGGCTTTCGGCGCCGGAATACTCACGCTCGCCGTGGCCCTGCTCACACCGCTCGACGCGATGGCCGAGGCGCTGTTCAGCGTGCACATGATCCAGCACCTGCTGCTCATCCTCGTCGCC
>JBBSVF010000103.1:0-9983 GCA_038233745.1 Gemmatimonadales bacterium | reverse complement strand
TACACGCCCATCGCGTTCGAGGAACGTTGCGGCGATGCCTCCCTCGACCGATACTGGTTTTCAATCATGTGCTGACATCCGAATGAGGCGCGCAGCCCCGCATCCGCCGCGCGCGCACCGGTACGTCTCCGACACTGTAGATGAGGATGCGACACACAGGGAACGCCTTGTCGCTCACGAATACGTCTCACGAGACCGCTGAGGAGCCGGCGCGCATCCGCATCCTGCTGATAAGGGATGACGACGCGGATGCCGTGCTCACGCTCGACGCGGTCGCTGCACTCTCGTCGTTCAAGGCTGACGTCACGGTGAGCCCTACGTATGCCACGGGCCTCGAGGCGCTCCGCGGCCGCGACTACGATGTCGTTCTGCTGAACGAGCGGCTTGGCGACCGCACGGGGCTGGAGCTCCTGGATGAGGCCTTCGCGGGCGCAGTGGACGTGCCCGTCGTGCTGCTCATCGGACCCGTCGAGCACGGCATTGACGCCGCCGTCACAGCGGCCGGCATCTGCCATGTCCTGGAGAAGGCAGACGTGACGCCTGCCGGACTGGAGCGGAGCATTCGATACGCGCTCGAACGTGCCCGCGGCGATGCGGAGCTCCGGCGCACGCGCGCCTTTCTTCGCGCGGTGCTCGATGCGCTCCCAGACCACGTTGCGATTCTGGACGAGGACGGAACGATCCTCGCCGTGAACGACGTCTGGTCCCGATTCGCCTCCGAGAATGGTGACATGTCGGGACGCTCTGCTGTCGGTGCGAATTATCTGGCGGTCTGCGACGCAGCGAGAGGGCCGTCCGCGGAAGGCGCCGCCGAAGTAGCGCGCGGCATACGTGACATCATTGGTGGCTTGCGGGATCGGTTTACGCTGGAGTACCCGTGCCACAGTCCTGTCCGCCAGCGCTGGTTCGTGCTCCGCGTCACTCGCTATGAAGATCACGGCGCGGTCCGCGTGCTTGTTGCCCACGAGAATATCACCGAGCGCCGAGAGGCTGATCTCGCACTCAGGGCGAGCAAGGAGCGATACCAGTCGCTGATCGAGACCGCGCACGAGGGAATTGCGATACTGGATGGCGCTGGTACCATCACCTACGCGAACGCTCGTCTGGCCCACATGCTGGGATATCGCGCCGAGGAGCTCGTTGGGCGTGCGCTCTTCGACTTCATGGCGGAAACGGAACAGTTCAGCGCGCGCACTCGATTCGCGCGGCGCCATCGCGGAATCGCCGAGGCCGAGGAGATTCGGTTCTGCGATCGGAACGATGGGACCTTCTGGGCGCTCACGTCATACGGCCATTCCCGCAACGATCAGGGGTTGCTTGCTGACGTGCCGGTGGTGCTCACCGATGTCACCGCGCGCAAGCATGCGGAGCTGACGATGGAAGCAGCGCTCAACACGGCGGACACCGATCGGCGCAGGCTGGAGGCGACGCTCGCGGCGATCCCCGTGGGCGTCTGGCTGGCCGATGCGGAGGGGCGGCTCACCCACACCAATCCCGCCGCCGCTGCCATCTGGGGGGGAAGTGCGCCCCACCCGGAAAGGGTGTCAGGCTATGGGGTCTACACGGCGTGGTTTCCGGCGACGGGCGTCCCCGTGAAGCCTGGGGACTGGGCGCTCGCGCGCACGCTCGCCAGCGGGGACACCATCGCAAACGAGCTCGTCGAGATCGAGCGGTTCGACGGCGCGCGCGCGTTTGTCCTGAACTCTGCCGCCCCGATCCGGGACGCTGAGGGCCGCATGATCGGTGGCGTAGTGGTCAACGTGGATGTCACCGACAGCCAGGCGCACGCGGTCGAACGCGAGCGGCTCATCGCCCATCTCGATGTGGATCGCTCGCAGCTTGCGGCCTTGTTCGATCAGGCGCCATCGTTTTTCGCGGTACTACGTGGACCCACTTATGTGTTCGAGCGCGTGAACGCGGCGTACGTGCGGCTCGTGGGACCGCGCGAGCTGATTGGCAAGCCGTTCCTGGAGGCGTTCCCGGAGATGCGCGGACAAGGTTTCGATGAGATCCTCGACAGCGTCAGGGATACCGGAACACCGTTCGTGGGCAAACACCTTCCGGCGAACATCGTGCGGGAGTCGGGTGGCACGCCAGAGACACGGTTTGTCACGGTGGTGTACCAGCGGATGAGCGACGACACGGGTGAACCGCTGATCGTGGCGCATGGATGGGACGCCACTGAAGAAGTGCTCGCGATCGAGGCACTGCGTCGCAACGAGCAGCGACTCCGCGACCAGTTCGACAAGCTGCCCGTGTCGACGACACTCTGGGAACTGGACGGGGACGACTTCGTGCTGCGGGAGGCGAACGACGAGGCGACTCGTGGGGACCCCGGTCTTCGCGACGCGGTCGGTTCACGCGCGAGCGAGATCTACCCCAACAGCGACCAGGCCACCGTCAACAACATGCACCGCTGCCTGAGAGACAACACGGTGGTGAGATGCAACATCACGTACGACCTGGGCGCGGAGATCGGCGTGCGTCACTATGAGCTGACGCTCGGACCGCAGCAACCAGACCGCGTCATCATTCACGCCGTCGACACCACCGGTCGCGCGCAGCTTGAAGCGCAGCTGCGGCAGGCGCAGAAGATGGAGGCTGTAGGCCAGCTCGCCGGTGGCGTGGCCCACGACTTCAACAACATCCTCACGGTTATCAGCGCGCACAGCAGCTTCCTGCTCGAGTCGCTGGGCGCCGCTGATCCTCAACGCGAGGATGTCGAGGTGATTCATCAGTCCGCTGTCCGTGCAGCGGGGCTCACCCGTCAACTGCTGGCCTTCAGCCGGAAGCAGCTCTTGCGGCCGGTGGTCACCGATGTGAACGCCGTGGTGGCCGACGCGGCCAGGATGCTCACCCGACTCATCGGGGAGGAAATCGAGATTGGACTCGACCTCGCAGATGATATCGGACTGGTGATCGCGGACCCGGGACAACTCGAGCAGGTGCTCGTGAATCTGGCGGTGAATGCGCGGGACGCCATGCCCCACGGCGGACGCCTCGCAATCAGTACGCGGAACGTGACGCATGACGAGGAGAATGCCGGTGCCGACCGCCTTCTCCCATCCGGCGATTACGTGTTCCTCGAGGTGCAGGACACCGGGGCCGGAATGGACGCGCCGACCAGGGCGCGACTCTTCGAGCCATTCTTCACGACGAAGGAACCGGGCAAGGGAACAGGGCTCGGCCTGGCGACGGTGTACGGCATCGTCAAGCAGTCGGCCGGCTACATCATGGTCGAGAGCGCGCTCGGCAAGGGAACGACGTTCCGTGTGTATCTCCCGCGCACAGCGATGGGCGACAGCCGCGAGGATCGGCAGGCAGCCGCCAGTCACAGCGCGCGCGGCACGGAGACGGTGCTCCTGATCGAGGACGAAGCGATGGTTCGCGAGGTAGCAACACGGGCGCTCAGGCGACAGGGATATCACGTGCTCCAGGCCGAGGATGGTTTCAAGGCACTCAGCATCGTCTCGACATTCGATGCTCCCATTCACCTGGTTCTGAGCGATGCCGCCATGCCCGGGCTCAGCGGCGCGGAGACCTGCCGCCGCCTGCTGGAGCTGCGGCCCGAACTCAAGGTGATGTTCATGTCGGGTTATACGGATGACGAAGTGCTGCGGCGCGGTGTGGTGAGGTCCGACGTCGTGCTCGTGGAAAAACCCTTCGATCCCGCCGAGCTGTTGCGCGTGGTGAGGCAGGTACTCGACGGGTGACATTGGAATCGAGCGTGAGGTGCAGGTGTCGCACGTCTCGGTGAAACGCACATCGGCTGAGCGCAGTGAAGGGCCCGCAGTGCATCGCATGAACGTCGCCCTGAGCGTCAGGAACCTTCCGCCCGCCTCATCGCTATTCCCATTGGCCCTGCAGCTTCGCCCCTCGTCCGCCATCAGATGCCCCTCGCGCTCCTCTATCTCGCAGTCTTCGCCGGCGGCGTGCTCACCATCCTGAGCCCGTGCATTCTCCCGGTGCTCCCCTTCGTGTTCGCCCGCACCGACCGTTCATTCCTGCGCGAATCCCTCCCACTGCTCGCCGGCATGGCGCTCACCTTCGTCGCTGTCGCCCTCGCGGGCACTGGCACCGCCGCCTGGCTCGTCACGATCGCGGACTCTGGACGCTGGATTGCCCTGGTCGTGCTCGCGCTCGCCGGACTCGCGCTGCTCTCTCCGCGCATCAGCGCGTGGCTCTCGCGGCCTGTCGTGCGCGCGGGCGCGCGACTGGTGCAGCAGGTGGAGCGCGGAGATCGCACGTCCCAATGGTCTGCCCCCTCGCGCTCCCTGGCGCTCGGCGTTGCGACGGGTCTGTTGTGGGCACCCTGCGCCGGCCCCATTCTGGGACTCGTGATCGGTGTGGCCATCGCCAGCGCGGCGCCAGCAGTCACGGTCTCGCTGCTCGCTGTGTTCGCGGCGGGCGCCGCCGCGTCGCTGGCCTTCGCGATCCTCGGAGGATCACGCCTGATGTCCACGCTTCGCCCAACTGGCGGAGGATCGGTTGACCGCTGGCTGCGGCCCGCACTGGGCGTAGCCACCCTGGCATCAGTGCTGCTGCTCGCCTTCGGATGGGATGCTCCTCTGCTCGCCAACAGTGCCGTGGTCGCGACCGCGGGTGCTGAGGAATCCGTCTTGCGCACGCTCGTGCCCGATCGACGCTCCATGATTGCCTCGCTCGGCGCGCGCCACGAGGCGCCGATCGCGACGCCGGACGAAGGCCCGCTCCCCACCTTCGCCGGCGCCAGTGGATGGCTCAATACTCCGCGCGGCGAGGCGCTGGTTCCGGCGGACTATCGCGGCAAGGTGGTGGTGGTGAATGTCTGGACCTTCGCGTGCTACAACTGCCTGAACGCCCTCCCACACATCAAGGATCTCGCGCGCAAGTACGCCGGCCGCGACGTGGTGGTGATTGGCGTGCACACACCGGAACTCGCGCGCGAGCGCGTGCCCCGCAATGTGGAAGACGCCGTCCGGCGCCTCGGCGTGACGTATCCGATTGCGATAGACGCGGATTACCGGATCTGGCGTGCCTTCGATAATCAGTACTGGCCGAGCGTGTACATCGCGGATCGGAACGGGCGCATCCGGTTTCATCATTTCGGTGAAGGGCGCTACGAGGATGAAGATCGCGTCGTGAGCCAGCTCCTCACAGAACCGGCACCCTGACATTGGGTGACCTCGAGGCATTCGAACGACAGACGATGCCGTGCTTCGCGCAGGTGGTGCGGTTCGCACGGTCGCTGGAGCACGACGGTGCGCGGGCCGACGACCTGGTGCAGGAGACCTACCTGCAGGCGCTGCGCGGGTGGCATTCCTTTCGGGAAGACGCCGATCCCCGCCGCTGGCTCTACGCGATCTGCCACCACACCTTCCTGCGCTCGGCGCGGCGCGAGGCCAGGTACGTGGACGCGCCCGACGACGACCCTGAATTGGAATCGCTCGCCACGGCCGTGTCGCATGGCGGCGCGCTGCGCACCGGCGCTGTCGATGCCCTCGAGCGCCTCGACATGATACCCGCGATCAACCGCGCACTGGCGGCGTTGCCAGCGCACTATCGCAGCGTGGCCGTGCTCGTGGATGTCGAGGGGCAGTCGTACGAGGAGGCCGCCGGGATTCTCGGTGTGGCGATCGGCACGGTTCGCTCACGGCTCTTCCGCGCGCGACGCCTGCTGCAGGATTCCCTGTTCGAGTTCGCCCGCGACGCTGGATTGACGCATGCGTCGTCCGCTTCCCCCACACCGCGAGTACCGCGATGACCGCACCGCCAGACTCTCCCTCACCCACCGAGCGGACCATGAACTGCGAACAGGCTGTTCGCCGGCTCTGGGATTACCTGGACGGCCGTCTGCCCTCATTCACACGCGAGGAGGTGGAGGCGCATCTGGACCTGTGTCTGCGGTGTCCACCGCATTTCACTTTCGCGCAGTCGGTGAAGGAGTGGTTGCGGCACGCGGGAACGCAGAGGGAGAACGAGGTCACGGATCGCGATGGAACACTCCGGGAGCGCGTTCGGAGCGCACTGCGCTCCGTGTCGCCCTGACCGCCACCAATGTCGCCCTGAGCGCAGCGAAGGGCCTGCAGTTCCGCGCACCGATGTCGCCCTGAGCGCAGCGAAGGGCCTGCAGTTCAGCCCACTACCGCCCCATCTCCCCACTCATCCGCCGCGGCTCCGACCGCCGCTCCGCCCGCTGCATGTTGAACGCCGTACTCACCAGCGCCACATGCGAGAACGCCTGCGGGAAATTCCCCACCTGTCGCTCGAGCCCCGGATGGTATTCCTCGGAGAGAAGCCCCACGTCGTTCTGCAGCGAGAGCAGCCGCTCGAACAGCCGGCATGCGTCCCCATGTCGCCCCTGCAGCAGGTAGTTGTCCACCAGCCAGAATGAGCACGCCAGGAACGCCCCCTCTCCCGGCGGTAGCCCATCGTCGGTGAGCGCGCTGTCGTACCGGTACACGAACCCATACTGCAGCAGCGTGCGTTCGATGGCGGCCACCGTGCCCACGATGCGCGGATCGGATGCCGCGAGGAATCCCACCAGCGGCATCAAGAGGAGACTCGCGTCCAGCTGACTGGACCCGTACGCCTGCACGAAGTAGCCGAGCTCCGCGTTGAACGCCCGCTCGCAGATCTCGCGATGCATGCGGTCGCGCAACGCACGCCACCGATCCAGTGGCCCTTCGAGCTTACCCTGCTCAGCGCTCCGGATCGCGCGGTCGATGGCCACCCACGACATCACCTTGGAGTGCGTGAAATGCTGCGGACCGCCACGCACCTCCCAGATGCCGCAGTCAGGCTGCTCCCAGATGGTCTCCAGATGATTGGCCAGTGCACGCTCCAGCGCCCACGCATCGCCACTCTCCGCCATCTTCCCCATGCGCGCCTGGTGGAAGGCGTCGAGCACCTCGCCGTATACGTCGAGCTGCAATTGATCCGACGCGGCATTCCCGATGCGCACGGGCAACGAGTGCTCGTAGCCGGGAAGCCAGGGGACCTCCCACTCCGTAAGCCGACGCTCGCCCCCGAGACCGTACATGATCTGCGCCTGTGCCGGACTCCCCGCCGCCGCGCGAAGCAGCCAGTTGCGCCACGCGACAGCTTCGTCGAAATAGCCGGCATCCATCAGCGCGATCAGGGTGAGCGTGGCGTCGCGCAGCCAGCACACCCGGTAATCCCAATTGCGCGGACCGCCGATCTCCTCGGGGAGCGAGGTGGTGGGCGCCGCCACGATGCCACCGGTGGGGCGGTAGGTGAGCGCCTTGAGGGTGAGCAACGACCGCAGCACCGGCGCGCGATACTCGCCCGTGTAGCTGCAGCGTGACGACCACTCCTCCCAGTAACGAACGGTGTCCTCGAGGGCGGCGTCGGCGTCCAGCGACGCGAGCGTGGGCTTGTGCGACGGACGCCACGACAGTGCAAAGTTGAGCCGCTGGCCCTCGCGAATCTCGAAGTCGATCACGGTGGGCACATTGGGCGCCGGCACGGGGACATCCGAGTGGAGCACGACCATGTCCGGTCCCGCGATCGCCACAAGCGTCCGGTCATCGGTTCGCGAGATCCACGGGACGATGTCGCCGTAACCGAAGCGAAGCAGGAGATCCAACCGCATGCGCACGATGCCCCGTACGCCCACCACCTGCCGAATCACGTCCGTGCGTTCCCCCTCGGGCGGCATGAAGTCCACGAGGGTCACTTCGCCGCCCTCGGTAACGAAGGTGGTCTCCAGCACGAGCGTGTCTCCGCGATAGCGCCGCGTCGCGCGGCCGTATTCCTCCAGTGGCGCGATGCGCCAACGTCCATGCTCGGCACCGCCGAGCAACGCGGCGAAGCAGGCGGGAGAGCTGAACCGCGGCCAGCACAGCCAATCGATCGCGCCGTCGAGGCCCACCAGGGCGGCGCTTTCACAATCGCCGATCATGGCGTAGTCCTCGATTCGCGTCATGGATCGCGACCTCAGCAGGTATCGCGCCGCTGCAAATGGCTGCGCCACATCGGGTTGCGCGCTCCCGAGGCGCTGGCGAAGCGAGGAACCTTCCGCCATAGTACGGGGTATCCCCCGTAGTCAGGAACCAGGCCTCCCGTGAGTTGTCGCGGGTGGCGGGATTGGGAAGAGGAGGTGATTGCGATGAACATCCACACACAGACACAGAGCTGGCTTCCACCACCCTCGTTCGACCGGCTGGTCGCGGCGCTGGACGCCCCATGCCACGCTTCACCCGGCACTGCGCGGCCTGGCGCACTGCCGGGAGCACTGCAGGAATTCTGCGGGCAGGCTGCCGCGACCGGCGCCTCGCCGGAGCAGATGGTTCGGGCCTTCCGCCGAGCATGGGATTGCTGCACGAGCACCGACCATCGCGGTCCCACCCGCGCCCTCAGATATCACGAGACACTCTCGGAGTGTCTTGAAATGTATTTCACGCTGCGAGACGCCCCGCAGCGCGCACCCTGCGATGTCGCGGGTGGCGCCATTACAGAACTCGCTCGGACGGGCTGAGCTCACGCCGGCAGCCCGACACTGCAATCCGACGACATGCCCCGGAGATCTTGACGTGCCCACCGAACCTGCTTCTCTCGCCATGACCATCAGCGCCCCCGACCTGCTCGCAGTGGAGCGCATGATCACCATGCGACTGCCGACCGCGTCACATGAGCAGGAGCGCGTGGAGCAGACGCGGAGGCTGGTGCGCGTCACGGCAGAGCTCACCCGCACGCTCTCGACATATTCCCGTCACGCACTCGTGCACTGTCAGGGGTCCGCCGGCACCACGGACCTCGGCGAAGACACCGCCCGGCTCACACCGTCCATTGTCCGCGGGACCGCGGGTCTGCGTGCTACACCCGTGGCGCGCCGTCCTGATCATCACGCGTCGCAACAGTCGGCTCCGGCGCCCATGTAATGCGCTCGGCGGGGGCGGCGAAGTAATTCGCCGGCGTCACCACCTTCTCCTGTCTGGGATCCAGCACGTAATGCGGCGAGGTGATCTGCACTCCGTACTCGTTGAAGGCGTCCACGATGTTCGCATGCAAGGCGGAGAGCACCGGCACGCGGAGCCGCGGATCCCCGAGGGCCGCATTGAGCTGGTACTCCACGTAGAAATCCGACAGCGCCGTCTGCAGCACGAAGGCCGGGGGCGTGCCCGTGAGCCCCTCCGTGCGGTCGGCAGCCAGCAGCAGCAGGCCATGGACCTGTCGCCAGGGCGTGTCGTAGCCAATCGTCACCGATGTGTGCAGGAGCACGGCGCCGCCGGTGTCCTGCTCGCGAGTGTAGTTCTTGACCGTGGCACTGGCCACCACCGCATTGGGAACGGTCACGAGTTCTCCCTTGAGCGTGCGGATCTTGGTGGAGAGCATGCCGAGCTCCAGCACCTGGCCTTCGGTGGTGCCTACCAGCACATAGTCGCCAGGGCGCAGGGCGCGCGAGTACATGAGCACCAGGCCGCTCATCGCCTGATTCATCACGCCGGACGATCCCAGTGAGAGCACCAGACCGGCGAAGACACTCACGCCCTTGAACACATCGCTGCCGCTGCCGGGGAGATAGGGATACGAGACGACGATCGCGAACATCCACAGCATCGCAATCGCGATGCGGCGCGTGGGATTCGCGGTTTCCGGATGCACCCAGGGTACGGAAACGGTGCGCGCCTCCACGGCGTCGAAGAAGCCGCGGACGAGGCGCGCCATGTAGCGTGTGGCGCCCACGATGATCACGATGGTGAACAGTCCCGGCACGGCGTGGATCACGTCGAGCAGCAGCGTTTTCACCGTACTGCGCAGGTAGCCGCCCAGTGCCTCGCCCCACGGACGGCTGTACGCG
Source organism: Gemmatimonadales bacterium (assembly GCA_038233745.1). GTDB lineage: Bacteria > Gemmatimonadota > Gemmatimonadetes > Gemmatimonadales > Gemmatimonadaceae > AG11. The sequence goes on along the minus strand of JBBSVF010000103.1, from coordinate 181 downwards.
AAGCTCGTGAGCACGAAGGTGAGCCAGAGGTACGCGAAGAAGAGGCCGATGAGCCATGCCGCGAACGAGACGGCGCGGTGACCCGCCGCCACGAGCTGATCCGCCCGCAGCAGGGTGATGCCACGCACCTGCACATCCGCGGTGCCGAGGTGCCCGTCCGGGGGGGGGCGGCGACCGGCCG
>JBBSVF010000102.1:0-9990 GCA_038233745.1 Gemmatimonadales bacterium | reverse complement strand
GAGGAGGCGTTGCTCGGGTTTGCCGGATGTGCGGTGGTGATCTCGCATGACCGGTGGTTTCTGGATCGGATTGCGACGCACATTCTCGCGTTCGAGGGGAACAGCGAGGTGGTGTGGTTCGAGGGGAACTTCAAGGAATACGATTCGGATCTCAGGCGGCGGAAGGGGGCGGATGCGGATACGCCGCATCGGGTGACGTACAAGAAGTTGGTGCGGGGGTAGGTGAGGACGACTATCGTGAGCCTTGTCGGTCATCCTGAGCGCAGCGAAGGATCTGCAGGCACGGGACGACCACAGCGACTACAGGTCTTTCGCCGTCGGCTCAGGACGACGCGGGTGAGTCGCTGTCGCTGATGCGGACCAACCGCATGGGGTGACGTACAAGAAGTTGGTCGGGGGGTAATCAACTCGTTCGATGCGGTCCGAGCGACAGAACATCGCGCCGTAGCCCCTGCCTATCGCGACTGTCAGACCCTCTGCAATATTGCCTGAGCGTCTGAAGTTTCCTTTAGCGCGAAGCTTCCCCTCGCTACTCTCCAATGACACGCGGCAGCAGAAAGCATGTGCTCGACTGGACGGCTCTGCCGCGGTTTCCGGATGAGCTCATCGAGCTGGCGAGGCCCGTTTCCTGTCGCGTGACGCCGGACTCCATCTGGCAGCCCATGGGTCACCACGCGCCTCGCGAGGCGCGGGTGGAACAGTTCGGCCCACGAGCCTATCCAGGCCATCCCGCATGGCCAGCTATCAGCTCGTGGTGGCTCAAGCACGCTCGTGGCGCCAACACGCCGAACTGGGACATTGCCCTGAGCTGTGAGGTAGAGGGTCGGCCTGGGCTGATTCTCGTAGAGGCGAAGGCCAACGTTCCGGAACTGGGAAAGGCCGGGAAGCGCGCGGATCCGAAGGCCTCCGTGAACAGCACCGAAAACCATGAGCACATCAAGAGCGCGATCGAGACAGCACGCAATGCGCTCATGTCCCTTCTGCCAGGCATATCGATCGCGAGTGACAAGCACTACCAACTCTCCAACCGCATTGCGTTCGCGTGGAAGCTGGCCAGCGAGGGCATTCCGACGGTCCTCATTTATCTGGGATTCACAGGAGATCAGGGCATTGCCGATGCCGGTAAGCCGTTTGCCGACGATGCCGACTGGCAGTCAATGTTCAAGACGCACCTCTCGGCGGTCTGTCCTCCCTCCGTGCTGGATGCTCCCGTGAATACCGGCGCTTCCAGGTTCTGGGTCCTCGCCCGCAGCCTCCCTGCCAGCTCGCAATCGCCCTCAAAGCAAGCACGCGCGAAGCGCGATCAGGAATCCCGGTCGCAATGACGAATCCATTCTTCGACCACCCCATCCTCAATTCCCCCTATGCCCGCCCCGAGCGGCATTGGGAACTGGACGAGCACGGACAGCCCACGCAGCGGATCGAGCCCACTCGGCGACGTGCCGAGTTCATCACGCCCATCCCCAAGCCGAGAAAACGGAAGGCAAAGGAGCAGCAGTCGCTCGTCTTCGACGAGGGAAAGGGACTCTCGACCGCGAAGCAGGAGTACGATCCACGCTCGATCATCAACGAGGTTCGTGGACACGTCGAATCGTGGCGAAACCTGCCGAGCGTGAATCAATGGCAGGTCACACCGGAGACCGCCCGCCTCCTTCAACACTGGCGCAGCCACAAGTTCAACGATGTCCGCCCGTTCTTCTGCCAGGTGGAAGCCGTTGAAACGGCGATCTGGCTCACCGAGGTCGCGCCGCAATCGAAGAACGGCCGGCGCCTCATCGAGCACCTCGCCTCGGCGAACGCCAGCGCGAATCCGGAACTGCTGCGACTGGCGTTGAAGCTCGCGACTGGTGCAGGCAAGACGACCGTGATGGCCATGATCGTCGCATGGCAGACGATCAACGCCGTGCGTCGCACCGGCAGCAAGCAGTTCACGAGGGGTTTTCTTGTCTGTGCACCCGGGCTCACGATCAAGGATCGCCTGCGCGTTCTCCAGCCGAGCGATCCGGACAGCTACTACGCGAATCGTGAGCTCGTTCCGAGCGACATGCTCGACGACGTCAAGAAGGCGAAGATCGTCATCACCAACTACCACGCCTTCAAGTTCCGCGAACGGCTCGAGCTTTCCAGGGGAGGGCGGCAGCTCCTGCAGGGGCGCACCGGCGACGCGCCCCTTACGCTGGAAACGGAAGGCCAGATGATCCAGCGCGTCATGCCAGACCTCATGGGCATGAAGAACATCATGGTGATCAACGACGAGGCGCACCATTGCTATCGCCAGAAGCCCGCTGACGATGACGACGAGGCGCTGAAGGGCGACGAGAGGAAGGAAGCAGAGGAGAATAACGATGCTGCCCGACTCTGGATCTCCGGCCTCGAGGCCGTAAACCGCAAGCTCGGCGTCACGAGGGTGATCGACCTTTCGGCGACGCCATTCTTCCTGCGCGGCTCAGGCTACGCGGAGGGCACGCTCTTTCCGTGGACCATGAGCGACTTCTCGCTCATGGACGCGATCGAGTGCGGCATCGTGAAGCTGCCGCGCGTGCCGGTCGCGGAGAACATCCCGGGGAACGAGATGCCGATGTACCGGGATCTCTGGGAGCACATCCGCAAGGACATGCCGAAGAAGCGGCGCGGCGAGGAGGCGCTGGATCCACTCAAGCTCCCGACGAAGCTGCGGACCGCCCTCGAGGCGCTGTATGGTCACTACGGCAAGACGTTCAAGCTGTGGGAGCAGCAGGGCACAAAAGTGCCGCCCTGCTTCATCATCGTCTGCCAGAACACCGCGATCTCCAAGCTCGTCTACGACTACGTCTCCGGCTGGTATCAGAAGGATGCGGAAGGAGCGGAGACGCTGCAGAACGGCCGTCTTGCCCTGTTCCGGAACTTCGACGAGGTAACGGGCAATCCGCTGGCGCGCCCGAACACGCTGCTGATCGACAGCGCGCAACTCGAGGCAGGCGATGCACTGGATGACAACTTCCGCACGATGGCGTCTGACGAGATCGAGCGGTTCCGGCGGGAGCGAATCGAGCGCACTGGAGATGCACGGGCGGGCGACGACATCACGGACCAGGAACTGCTGCGCGAGGTGATGAACACGGTCGGGAAGCCGGGCCAGCTCGGCGGGTCGATCCGATGCGTAGTCTCAGTGTCGATGCTCACGGAAGGGTGGGACGCCAACACCGTCACCCATGTCCTCGGCATCCGTGCCTTCGGCACCCAGCTCTTGTGCGAGCAGGTGATTGGCCGAGCGTTGCGCCGGCAGTCGTACGAGCTGAACGAGGATGGGCCGGACGCGGGGTTGTTCAACGTCGAGTACGCGGACGTCTTCGGCATTCCCTTCGACTTCACCGCGAAGCCCGTGATCGTGGGACCGGTTCCGCCGCGGGAGACGGTACAGGTGAAGGCGGTGCGGCCGGATCGCGATGCGCTGGAGATTCGCTTCCCGCGGGTCGAGGGGTATCGCGTTGAGCTGCCGGAAGAACGGCTCGAGGCGGAGTTCAATGAGGATTCCGTGCTCGTTCTGACGCCTGACATGACCGGTCCGTCGCAGACCCAGATGTCCGGTATCATCGGCAAGCAGGAAGAGATGAACCTCGCACACCTGAAGGACACGCGTGCGTCGTCCCTCGTTTTCGCATTGACGAAGCACCTGCTGTATAGAGAGTTCCGCGATCCCGGAGAGGAGCCGCAGCTTCACCTGTTCGGGCAACTCAAGCGCATCACGAAGAAGTGGCTCGACACGTGTCTGGTGTGCAAGGGCAGCACATACCCCGCGGTCCTGATGTACGAAGAGTTCGCCGACATGGCGTGCAACCGGATCACGGCCGGCATCACGCGGAAGTTCATCGGCGAGCGGCCGATCAAGGCGATGCTCGACCCCTACAACCCTGAAGGCTCCACGCGTCACGTGCGCTTCAACACCTCGCGCACCAACCGGTGGGAGGCGAGCGCGACGAGATCGCACATCAATTGGGTGGTGCTCGACAGCGACTGGGAGGGGGAGTTCTGCCGGGTCGCGGAGTTGCATCCCAGGGTGCTCGCCTATGTGAAGAATCACGGATTGGGCTTCGAGGTGCCGTATCGCTACGGCTCGGAGACGCGGATGTACCGTCCGGACTTTATCGTCCTGGTGGACGATGGCAACGGTCCCGATGATCCGCTGCACCTCGTGGTGGAGATCAAGGGCTATCGCCGCGAGGATGCCAAGGAAAAGAAGTCCACCATGGACACCTACTGGGTGCCCGGCGTGAACCACCTCGGCAGCTACGGACGGTGGGCCTTCGCGGAGTTCACGGACATGTATCTCATCGAGAGCGACTTCAAATCAAAGGTCGAATCACGGTTCGACCGAATGATCGAGCAGTCCGTGGCGGCTTCCTCGGCGGCCGGCGTGCCTCCAGCAACGGCGGGTCATGTATAGAAGTCGGCAAATATCTACGCATTTGTCCGGGAATATGTATAGATTTTCCAAAATTCTATACATATAGTCCCCGACATCTATAAGAAATGTCAATTCCGCCCCTGACGGATCTCGATCCAGCGCGGTTCGACACGCCCTCCATCCTGAAGGGCCTCGCTGCGGCGAGTCGGCAGCTTGCCGAGCTCAAGGGCGTGTCGGCGTCCATCCCTCACGCCGGCATCCTGATCAACGCGCTGGGTATGCAGGAAGCCAAGGACAGCTCGGCGATCGAGAACATCGTGACCACGCACGATGAGCTTTTCCGGGAAGGCGCATTCCCAGAGGAGGGCGGAAGTGCGTCCGCGAAGGAGGTGCTGCGCTACCGGCAGGCGCTCCGGGTGGGGTTCGATGCCGTGAGCGCGACCGGCCTGCTCACGATCAACTACATCCTCCAGATCCAGCAGGAGCTCGAGCGGAACGATGCGGGGTTTCGGAAGGTGCCGGGGACAGTGCTCAAGGATAACGCCGGCCGAACGGTGTACACGCCACCCGATCCCGACCACATCTCCGGACTCATGTCTGACCTGGAGCGTTTCATCAACGCGCCTTCGAGCCTCGATCTCGATCCCCTGATACGGATGGCGCTCATCCACCATCAGTTCGAGAGCATTCATCCGTTCTACGATGGCAACGGCCGTACTGGTCGCATCATCAACGTGCTCTATCTGCTGACGCAGGAGTTGCTCGATATTCCCGTGCTCTACATGAGCCGGCACATCGTGCGGACGAAGTCCGACTACTACCGCTTGCTCCAGACGGTCCGGGAGAAGGACGTGTGGGAGGAGTGGGTGACGTACATGCTCTCGGCAGTGGAGGCGAGCGCGCGCGACGGGATCACGATGGTGGCGGGGATCAAGCGCGTGCTGCTGGAGGCCAAGCATCGCATCCGCAGCGAGCACCGAAAGATCTACAGCCAGGACCTGATCAACAGCCTGTTCACGCACCCGTACACGAAGATCCAGTTCATCGAGCGCGACCTCGACGTCAGCCGCATCACCGCCACGAAGTACCTGAATGCCCTGGCGGCGAGCGGCATCCTCGCGAAGCGCAAGGTCGGGCGCGGGTACTACTACATCAACGAGCCGCTGACCGCGATCCTCACCGCCGAATATTTGTCATCCTGAGCGCGTTGTCATCCTGAGCGCAGCGAGGGGTCTGCACCCGTTGTCATCCTGAGCGCAGCGAAGGATCTGCACCTCCAAGAGCAATCCAGCACATGGCCAAGAGACCTGCTGCAAAGAGCGTGAAGAGCGTCGAGACGCTCAAGCACGATGCCGACAAGCGAAAGAACATTCCCACCGCCGAGCTTCAATCGGTGTTGAATGACGCCGAGCAAAAGCCGGTGGAGACGCGCTATGCGCGCAATCGGGATCTCGATCCGCAGCTCGTGTGGCGTGGGAAGGACGAGCAGGACTGGAGCGACCTCGTGGTGCAGGCGCCGCCGCTGTACATCCAGGAGAAGGTCCACGCAAAGGCGCTGGTGGATGATCTGCTGCGCGCGACCAGGGAGCGCGCGCACGACACGGGGATGATCGAGGCGGACCTCTTCTCGGACTTCAACGGCATGCCGAAGGGTGCCGACAAGACCGACTTCTACCAGCACGACCAGAACTGGACCAACCGCATGATCCTCGGCGACTCGCTTCAGGTGATGGCGAGCCTGGCCGAACGCGAGGGGCTGAGGGGGAAGGTGCAGTGCATCTATTTCGACCCGCCTTACGGGATCAAGTTCAACTCGAACTTCCAGTGGAGCACGACGAGCCGCGACGTGAAGGACGGCAACGCGGGGCACATCACGCGGGAGCCGGAGCAGGTGAAGGCGTTTCGGGATACGTGGCGGGATGGCATTCACTCGTACCTCACCTACCTGCGCGATCGGCTGACCGTTGCGCGGGATCTGCTTACGGAGTCGGGGTCGGTCTTCGTACAGATCGGCGACGAAAACGTACATCGGGTAAGGGCGGTGTTGGAAGAGATCTTTGGCGAGCAAAATGTTGTATCGCAGATTGCATTTAGAACGACTACGGGTCGTGCCAACGAACTGCTCGCCGCATCTTCAAACTATCTGATTTGGGCGTCACGCGACGCTTCCAAGTGCAAGTATCGTCCACCATTTCAAGACAAGTCAGCTGCAGCATCAACAGACCAGGTATATGCGCTTGCAAGGGATACGTCCGGTCAGAATAGGCGACTTCGCAAGGATGAACGAACGGATCCGACCTTTCTTGCAAGTGCATCGCGAGTCTTTCGTCCCGACAACCTCACAAGTTCTCGGCCCGCAGGAGAGATGGACGTAAAGCAATTTGGCTTCCGTGGAGCGAGCTATGGACCAGGCAAAGGAACATTCAAAACTGAAATCACGGGTCTGACCAGACTGGGGAAGGCCGATAGGTTGTGGCCGACGTCGCAGGGTACTCTGCAGTACGTGCGATTCTTTGATGACTTCCCTGTAATCCCGTTTTCCAATGTGTGGACCGATACGGGGACAGGGTCCTTTACAGAGGACAAGATCTACGTAGTCCAGACAAATACAAAGGTTGCCGAGCGTTGCGTCTTGATGACGACCGATCCCGGCGACCTAGTTCTCGACCCTACCTGTGGCTCCGGGACTACCGCCACTGTCGCCGAACAATGGGGCCGCCGCTGGATCACGATCGACACCTCGCGCGTCGCACTTGCGCTCGCGCGTGCGCGGATCATGGGCGCGCGCTACCCGTACTACCTGCTTGCCGACTCGCGCGAGGGCCAGCAAAAGGAAGGCGATGTCACTCGCTCCGCGCCGAGCACGCAACCGGTGCACGGCAACGTCCGCCACGGCTTCGTCTACGAGCGCGTACCGCACATTACACTAAAGTCGATCGCCAACAACGCCGAGATCGACGTCGTCTGGGACAAGTGGCAGGAGACACTCGAGCCGCTGCGTGCAAAGCTCAACGTTGTCCTGAAGAAGAGTTGGGAGGAGTGGGAGATCCCGCGCGAAGCCGAGCTAAAGTGGAGCGACGAGACGAAGGCGCTCCATGTCGAGTGGTGGAAGGCGCGCATCGCCCGCCAGGCGGAGATCGACAAGTCCATCGCCGCGAAGGCCGAGTACGAATACCTGTACGACAAGCCATACGAGGACAAGAAGAAGGTTCGCGTCGCCGGCCCATTCACCGTCGAGAGCCTGAGTCCGCACCGGATGCTCGGCGTCGACGAGAACGATGAGCTCATCGACACGGTGCAGGACAGGAATGAAGAGTGGGGCGCCAAGCAGAGTTTCCCCCAGATGATCCTCGACAACCTCCGTACCGCCGGCGTTCAGCAGGCGCACAAGGAGGACCGCATCACGTTCACGGCGCTCACGCCATGGGCGGGCGATCTCGTCTGCGCTGATGGGCGTTACATGGAGGGCGACGTCGAGAAGCGCGCGGCGATCTTCATCGGACCCGAGTTCGGCACCGTCCAGCGCGCGGACCTCGTCGCGGCGGCACGTGAGGCGGCCGACGCACGCTTTGACGTCCTCATCGCCTGCGCCTTCAACTACGAGGCACACACCACAGAGTTCGCCAAGCTCGGCAAGCTCCCCGTGCTCAAGGCGCGCATGAACGCCGACCTCCACATGGCCGAGGACCTCAAGAATACGGGGAAGGGCAACCTGTTCGTGATCTTCGGCGAGCCGGACATCGACGTGTTGCCGCAGCCCGATGGACGGATCCGGGTGAAGGTGAACGGGGTCGACGTCTTCAAGCCGCAGACCGGGGAAGTCGTCAGCGACGGTGCCGATGGCATCGCCTGCTGGTTCATCGACACGGACTACAACGAAGAGAGCTTCTTCGTGCGTCAGGCCTACTTCCTCGGCGCCAACGATCCGTACAGCGCGCTCAAGACGACGCTCAAGGCCGAGATCGACCCCGAGGCTTGGGCGACGCTGAACAGCGACACCTCACGGGCGTTCGAGAAGCCGAAGCGGGGGCGAATTGCCGTGAAGGTGATCAATCACCTCGGGGACGAGGTGATGAAAGTGTTCAGGGTCTGAGGCAATGCCTCCGCGCCCGCTCAGTGAGATTCTCACGATCGAGAACGCCTACATCTTCCGGATAACTCACCGGGGGAATCTTGGTCATCTGCTTCAGCACGGCGTTCACTGCCGCAATTCTCCCGCGGTTGACCCGAACTTCACTGAGATTGGCAATCCAGAACTTATCGATCGCAGACGACTACGCCGCGTGCCGATTCCTCCGGGAGGCACATTGTCTGATTACGTGCCATTCTACTTCACTCCACGGACACCGATGCTCCACAATATCGTGTCGGGTTGGCAGGGGATGCGTCAGCGAACCCGAAGCGAAATTGTAGTCCTACTCAGCTCGCTAGATGTTGATGATCAAGAGGTTGTTCACAGTGTCGCGAGCTTCTGCTGAGGCGTCTGCCCGTGGATGCCCATGTGGGGCCGGGCGACGTTGTAATAGCCAAGATAGCGGGTGAGGGCGTGCGTGCGGGCGAGACTCGTGCGGTAGCTCTGGGCGTATGCCCATTCCGCCAAGAGGGTCCGGATGAAGCGCTCGGCCTTGCCATTGGTGCGTGGGGTGTAGGGCCGGGTGCGCAGATGGCGCACCTGATGGGCGGCCAGCACGGCGGCGAACAGGTGCGAGCGATAGGCCGAGCCGTTATCGGTCATCACGCGCGCCACGTGAATGCCGCGCCGGGCGAAGTAGCGGAGCGCGCGCGTGAGGAACCCGGCGGTGACCTCCTTGGTCTCGTCGGGGAGGACCTCGGCGTAGGCGAGGCGCGTACAATCGTCGATCGCGACATGGACCGCCTCCCAGCCGATACCCCGGCTGTGCCGCCGTCGGTCGCCATGGATCCGGTGCCCCACCTGACCGATCTTGCCCAGCTTCTTGATGTCCAGGTGCAGCAAATCGCCCGGGGCCGCCCATTCGTAGCGCTGGGCCGGCTGCGGCGGGTCGAGGCGACTGAGGCGATTCAGGCCCAGCCGCCGCTGCTCGCGGACGACCGTCGCGACGGGGAGCTTCAGCTCACGCGCGATCCGCAGGGAACTGTGCCGCTGGCGCCGCCGCTTTTCGATGCGACGCCGCTGCGCGCGTGGCAAGCGCGTCGGGGACTGCCGGGGACGACTGGACCGGTCCTGGAGTCCCGCCGGCCCCTCGGCCGCCGCACGCCGCACCCACTTGCGAATCGTCTGCCGGCTGACGCCAAACTCCCGCCCCAGTTCGGAGTCGTTCGCCCCAGGCAGTGCCGCCCGACTCACGAGCTCCACTCGCCGAGCATAGGTCAATCGTGCATTCTTGTGGATGTTCACAGGTCCTCTGGTGGTTGTCGGTTGTGTGTTTCGACAGCCTCAGCTTGCAGCCACTACGACCTGTGAACAACCTCCTGATCATTTACACCTAGGTGTGGATGCGCAGGTGCAGACGACAGACGACGGCATCATGTTGCGACTTCCCGACATGGGCGCGGAACCTCCTGAGGACATCTTCCACACGCTGTTGCCGGAGGTCGCCGAACAACTGGTGCTGGAGGAGGTGGGT
>JBBSVF010000101.1:0-10118 GCA_038233745.1 Gemmatimonadales bacterium | reverse complement strand
TCGCGGCCGGGGTCGCCGAGCTCGTGGCCACGAAGATGACCGGCAGTGCGGTGCGTGGCCGCCGTGTGCAGGCGCGCATCGACGCGCCGCGCGAAGATCATCCGGCGCGGCCGGCTGGTCCGCGCGGTCCGCGTCCCGGTGGGGATCGAGGCGATCGTGGCGACCGGCCCGCGCGTCCTGCGCGCCCCTTCGATCGCGATCGTCCGGCACGTCCGGGGGCCAATCGCTCGCGCGATGCCGGCCCGCCGCGCGGTGGCGCGCCCCGCCCCGGCGCCCGTGACGGCGCTCCACGCAACTTCGACCGTCCGGGCGGCAGCAGCCGTCCCACTCGCTCCCGGCCCCCCCGCGACAACGCATGATCGGAGACATGTACCCCCCCGGTGCCGGGGGGTGGATCGAAGTGATCTGCGGCGTGATGTTCAGCGGCAAGAGCGAGGAGCTCATTCGTCGCGTGCGTCGCGCACTCATCGCGAAGAAGCGCGTGCAGGTGTTCAAGTCGCATCTCGATGCCCGCTACGCCGGCCTGTATCACGTCTCCAGTCATGACGGGCGCACGGTAGAGGCCGTTCCGATCGACGGTCCCGATCAGATCGCGCAGCAGGTGCTCCCCGATACCCAGGTCGTGGCGATCGACGAAGCGCAGTTTCTGCCGGCCGGCATCGTGGAACTCGCCACGTCGCTGGCGCAGGGCGGGCGACGCGTGATTCTCGCCGGCACCGACACCGACTTTCGTGGCGAGCCATTCGGGGCGATGCCGCAGTTGCTGGCCGTCTCCGAGCAGGTGGACAAGCTGCATGCGATCTGTGTGGTGTGTGGCAATCCAGCCAGCCGCAACCAGCGGCTCATCGAGGGCCGGCCGGCGCGATACGATTCGCCAACCATCATGATTGGCAGCAACGAGAGCTACGAGGCGCGCTGCCGCGGCTGTCACTCCGTTCCGCGGCGCGACGAAGATCAGGTTCGCCTGCTGTGATCGGCGACGGGTGGGCGCTTCCGCGCTTGCCCAGCGTCTCCGCCCGGCATACCTTCGCCCAAGCACTCTCCATCCTCGGGACTCATGCTTCTCGTCGGACTCACCGGTAACATCGGCAGTGGCAAATCGACCGTTGCGCAGCTCCTCAGCGAGCATGGCGCCACGATCATCGATGCCGACGTCCTCGCGCGCCGCGCCGTGGAACCCGGCACGGCTGCGCATCGGGCCATTGTCGAGCGGTGGGGCACGTCGATTCAGTCCGCTGATGGATCGCTGGACCGGGCGGCGTTGCGCCGCATCGTCTTCAGCGAGCCCACGCAGCTCGAGCAGCTCAACGCGATCGTGCATCCTGAGGTGGAGCGCATGCGCGAGGATCTCGTGGATCGCGCACGGGCGCGAGGCGACCTGCTCGTGGTCTGTGACATCCCGCTGTTGTTCGAGCAGCGCGTGACGGACAGCTTCGAGCGGATCGTGCTGGTGGACGCACCACGCCCCACCCGCCTGGAGCGACTCGTGCGCGAGCGCGGGCTGCGCGAGACGGAGGCGATGGACATGATCGTGGCACAGATGCCGGCAGAGCTCAAGCGCGCTCGGGCCGATCACATCATCGACAACGATGGCACGCTCACCGAGCTGGTCGAGCGCGTGAACGAGGTGTGGGGTGCACTGCAGGCCGTTGCGGCCAGCGTGGCGGCCACTGGTGCCTGACCTGCTGGCCCGCCGCTTGACACTCTCGCTCGCGGCCCGATAGACTGCGCCCAGACTGCCACCCTGACTCACGCCGGAGCGCTCCGTGTCCGAAATCCCGAAGGATCTGCTGTATACCGATGATCACGAATATCTGAAGGCCGCCGACGAGGCGGACGTGATGTACGTGGGGATCACCGACTACGCGCAGGGCGAACTGGGCGACATCGTGTTCATCGAGCTGCCCAAGGTGGGCCAGACCTTCAGCAAACACGATGTGTTCGGCACGATCGAGGCAGTGAAGGCGGTGTCCGAGCTGTTCGCCCCCGTGAGCGGGGAGGTGCTGGAGATCAACGAGCGCCTGGATGGCGAGCCTGCGCTGGTGAACTCCAGCCCGTACGGCGATGGCTGGATGGTGAAGGTGCGCCTCACGAATGCCTCCGAGCGCGATGCGCTGCTCAGCGCCGACGCCTACGCCGCCAAGGTAGGCTGACGCGCGGGCCGTTCCGCGTGTGAAACGAGCCGGCGACTTTCTCGGTCGCCGGCTCGTTCTCCATTACCGCCGAAATCCTGAAATCAGGTTTCGCCGCCAACCGCATTTTCGGCGTACGCCTCCGTGGGGAGGCACGAGCACACGAGGTTGCGGTCGCCATAGGCGCTCTCCACGCGGCCCACGGTGGGCCAGAACTTCCGCGCCCGCGTGGCCTCAGTCGGAAATGCCGCGAGCTCACGACCGTACGCATGCGACCAGTCGTCGCTCACGACGGCTCGCATGGTGTGCGGCGCATGCTTCAGCGGGTTGTCGTCCCGGTCCGCGGTGCCTAGTTCGATGGCCCTGACCTCCTCGCGGATGCTGATCAATGCGTCGCAGAACCGATCGATCTCGGCCTTGGGCTCGCTCTCCGTGGGCTCGATCATCAGAGTGCCAGCGACGGGGAAGCTCACCGTGGGGGCATGGAAGCCGTAGTCCATCAGCCGCTTCGTGATGTCCTCCACCTCGATGCCTGCACTTCCCTTGAGCGGGCGCGGATCCACGATGCACTCGTGCGCCACGCGCCCGTTCGCGCCCTTGTACAGCACGGGATAGTGCGGCTCCAGCCGCGACGCGATGTAGTTCGCGCTGAGGATCGCCACCTTGGTTGCCAGCGTCAGTCCCTCGCCCCCCATCATGTCGATGTACATCATCGAGATGGGGAGGATGCTCGCGCTGCCCCACGGCGCCGCACTCACGCCACCCGTGGCCTGCGCGCCACCAGTTTTCACCACGGCATTGCCCGGCAGGAAGGGCACGAGCTGCGGCGCGACGCCGATGGGGCCCATCCCCGGGCCGCCGCCGCCGTGCGGGATGCAGAAGGTCTTGTGCAGATTGAGATGACACACGTCGGCGCCGATATCGCCTGGACGGCAGAGACCCACCATGGCGTTCATGTTGGCGCCATCCATGTACACCTGGCCGCCGTTCTCATGGACAATCTCGCAGATCTCGCGGATGCTCTCCTCGAAGACGCCGTGCGTGCTGGGGTATGTCACCATCAGCGCGGCGAGGGTATCACGGTTGGCTTCAGCCTTCGCCCGCAGATCGGCCACGTCGATGTTGCCGCGCGCATCGGTCTTCGTGACCACCACCTTCATGCCCGCCATCGCGGCGCTGGCGGGATTGGTACCGTGCGCACTCTGCGGAATGAGGCAGACGGTGCGATGCGCCTCGTTCCGCGACTGGTGATACGCTGCGATGGTCAGCAGCCCCGCATACTCGCCCTGCGATCCGGCGTTGGGCTGCAGGGAGACCGCCGCGAATCCGGTGATCTCCGCGAGCGCCGCCTCGAGATTGCGGAACAGCTCCTGGTAGCCGGCCGCCTGCGCCACCGGCGCAAAGGGATGCAGCCGCCCGAACTCCGGCCACGTCACCGGATACATCTCCGCGCTCGCGTTCAGCTTCATCGTGCAGCTGCCCAGCGGAATCATCGAATGCGTGAGCGAGAGATCCTTCGCCTCCAGCCCGCGCATGTAGCGCAGCATCTCCGTTTCGGAGTGATGCGTGTTGAACACCTCGTGCGTGAGAAACGCGCTCGCCCGGGCAAATCGCTCGTCGTAGCGGTCATCCACCTCGTCGGCAAGCGTCTCACTTTCCGGTGCCGGCGCATCGCCCGCAACGATCGACAACAGCATCTGTACATCGTCGTGCGTCACGGTCTCGTCCAGCGCGATGATCACGCGCGTGTCTCCCGCTCGGCGAAGGTTGATCGACCGCTCGGCGGCAGCGGCGATGACGTCGTCCGCCGTACGGCCGGCAAGCTCCACGCACAGCGTGTCGAAGTAGACGTCGTGCACGAGGGAGTGGCCAAGCTGCTCCAGCCCACGCGCGAGTGTCGCGGCCCGGCGATGGATCCGCCGCGCGATGTTGGTGAGCCCCTCCGGCCCGTGCCACACCGCGTACATCCCGGCAATCACCGCGAGCAGTACCTGCGCCGTGCACACGTTACTGGTGGCCTTCTCGCGACGGATGTGCTGCTCGCGCGTCTGCAGCGCCATGCGCAGCGCCGGACGTCCCGCACTGTCGCGGCTCACGCCGATGATGCGACCGGGCAGCATGCGCTTGAACTCGTCCTTCGTGGCAAAGAACGCCGCGTGCGGACCGCCGTAGCCAAGCGGCACGCCGAACCGCTGCGAGTTGCCCACACACACATCGGCCCCCCATTCGCCCGGCGGCGTGAGCAGCACGAGACTCATCAGGTCCGCTGCAACCACCACCAGCGCGCCGGCGCCATGAGCGCGATCAGCAGTGGCGGAATAATCCAGCACCGCACCATCCGTAGCGGGATACTGCAACAGCACACCGAACACCGTTTCCATGTCGGCGGTGGCGGCATCGCCCACCTGCGTGGCGATCCCGCGCGCATGCGCACGGGTCTCGACGACATCGATCGTCTGCGGGTGGCACCGCTGGTCGATGAAGAAGGTGTTCCGCGCCTCCGACCCCTTCGCCTGCCAGGCCATGAACATCGCCTCGGCAGCCGCCGTGCCCTCGTCCAGCAGCGAGGCATTCGCGATCTCCAGTCCGGTGAGATCCACCACCATGGTCTGGAAGTTCAGCAGCGCTTCCAGGCGCCCCTGCGCAATCTCCGCCTGGTACGGCGTGTAGGCAGTGTACCAGCCGGGGTTCTCCAGGATGTTGCGCTGGATCACGGGCGGCGTGAGTGTGTCCGCGTAGCCGTAGCCCAGGTAGCTGCGGAAGATCCGGTTCTTCCGGGCGATGTCGCGCATGGCGTCCAGCGCCTCGTGCTCGCTCCATTCAGCGTGAATCTTCAACGGTGTCCGCAGCCGGATATTCCCGGGAATCGTGGCGTCGATCAGCTCGTCCAGCGAGCTGTACCCGATCTGCGCCAGCATCGCGGCGATCTCGGCCTCGCTGGGGCCGATATGACGCGGAACGAACGAGTCGGAATCGGCGATCGGCGTCGCCCGGAGAATCGTGGTCATCAAGGCCTCACGCGCCATGCAGGCGCAGGTGTATTCGTCCGAATGACGGGACGCTGCCCGCCTTACATTGCAGCGGAGATGCGCTCCCTCCGCGATTCCATGAAGATAGCAACCAATACAGGTCCCTGGCGGTTCCTGCTCTCGCCCCCCGGCACGGGAGCGGAGAACATGGCGATCGACGAGGCCATCATGGCGCACGCCCGTCTCACGGGGGAACGGGTGCTCAGACTCTACGAATGGTCACAGCCCACCGTGTCGTTCGGCCGCAACCAGCCAGCACGCGACGCGTATGACCGTGTGGCCATGCACGTGGCAGGAGTGGACGTAGTGCGGCGCCCCACCGGCGGGCGGGCGCTGTGGCACGGTCCCGAACTCACATACGCAATGAGTGGCCCCGCGGCCGACTCGCTCACGAACGACTACGCCACCATCAACGAGCTCCTCTTGCGCGCGCTGCACGCGATGGGCGTGAATGCGCGGCTGGCGGACGCACCGGCCGCGCACCGCGCGCCGGACGAGACCCCGTGTTTCGCGGAGCCCGCAGCGGGCGAGATCGTTGCCGGCGGGCGCAAACTCGTGGGCAGCGCACAATACCGCGAAGACGGCGCCTTCCTGCAGCACGGATCGCTGTTGCTGCAAGACGCGCAGGCGCAGCTGGCAGCGTTCACCAGTTCGAACAGTCGGCCGGTTCCGGCTGCCACCCTGCTCGCGCTGCTGGCTCGCGCGCCAACGCTCACCGAGTTCGGCGACGCACTGTTGCACGCCCTCGCGGAGGAGGGCCAACTCGTGACACCAATCGCGGTGACCGAACTGCCCCAGGAATGCCTCTTCGCCGCGCGAGAGCGACATCGTGCCCCCGCGTGGATCTGGAGGCGCTGATCTCATTGCGCGATCTTTCGCTTGACCTGCACCCGACCGTCCGGCATCGTTGACCAGTACTTCCCTCCCCCGCTGACGCCCATGCCCCACCCTCTTCGCGTCTCCGGCCTCACGGCCGTGCTCTCCATGCTCGTCCTGGCCCTCGCCGCCTGTACCGACCGCACCGCGCAGCCGACTGCCAGCGCCGGTGCCGGGGATGAGGGGGGCACCATCGTCATCAGTACCGCCGCCGATGCGGGGTCGCTCCTGCCTACACTCGTCACGAGCATCACGGATCGCGAAGTCACCGACCTGCTGTTCGACAGGCTGGCCGAGATCGGCTACAGCCTGAATACCGTCGGCGACAAGGACTTCTCGCCGCAGCTCGCCGAACGGTGGGAGTGGGCATCCGATTCCATGTCGATCGTCTTTCATATCAATCCGAAAGCCCGGTGGCACGACGGCGCCCCGGTCCGTGCCAGTGATGTGCGCTACAGCTTCGGCCTCATCAGGGACTCCACGGTGGGATCGCCGATCGCGTCACTGGTCTCCAATGTGGACTCGGTGAGTGTGCGTGACTCGCTGACGGCCGTGGTGTGGTACAAGCACCACGTGCCGGAACAGTTCTACGATTTCGTATACCAGGTGGTGGTGGTCCCCGAGCATATCCTCTCCAACACACCAGGAGCGCAGCTCAAGAGCGCCGACGTCACGCGGCGCGGGATCGGCTCCGGACAGTTCCGCCTGGCGAAGTGGGAGCCGGGTGTGCGGCTGGAGCTCGTGGCGGACACTGCCAACTATCGCGGCCGGCCGAAAGTCGACCGCATTCTCTTCCTCGTGTCGCCGGATTACAACGCGGCGGCCACGCGCTTCTTCTCCGGCGAAGCCGACGTGCTCGAAGGGCTGCGCGCCGATCTCATTCCGAAGATGGCGACCGACACCACGCGACGCGTGATTCGCTTTCCCTCGCTCAACTATTCGTACCTCCGATTCAACGCCGTGGATCCCACCGCCCCCTCGCGTCCGCACCCGATCTTCGGCGATCGCGCCGTGCGGCGCGCGCTCAGCATGGCGATCGATCGCCGCGCCATGCTCCGCAACGTATTCGACACCATCGGGCACCTCGCGTACGGTCCCTTTCCCACTGCGTCATCCCTCGCAGACAGCACGCTGTCACAGCTGCCGTACGACACGATGCAGGCGCGTGCGCTGCTGAATGGCGCGGGATGGCGCGTGGGCCCGGACGGCATTCGTGTGAAGAACGGGCGCCGCCTGGAGTTCGCCCTCGCCACGCCCAGCTCCAGCGCCATCCGGCACCAGTACGCCGTGCTCATCCAGGATGCGCTGCGCCGCGTGGGCGCCGCCGTCCGCATCGACGAGAGCGACTTTCCCTCGTTCACCGCGGGACAGCTCGCGCGTACGCACGACGCTGAAATGGGCTCGTACAATCCCGATCCAAGCGTCTCCGCGCTCCGGCAGAGCTGGGCCACAGCCGGTATCGGTGGAGACGGGCAGAACTACGGCTCCTACTCCAATCCCGTGGTCGACGCGCTCATCGACAGCGCCATGACCTCTTTCGACGCGGCGCGCACAGAAGACTTCGCGCATCGCGCATTCAACAGGATCATTCAGGATGCGCCCGCCGTGTGGCTCTACGAGAACCCCTCCATGGCCGGCGTCGCCCGCCGCATCCACACCACGCGCATTCGCGCCGACGGCTACTGGTCCGGCCTCGCGGACTGGTTCATCCCGGCCGCCGAGCGCACTGCGCGCGATCGCCTGGGACTCCGCCCGACACCCTGAGGCGTGGGAGGCTTCCTCGCCCGGCGATTCCTGCAGGCGGTGAGCGTCGTCTTCTCTGTGACGACGCTCACCTTCGTGCTCATCCATATGGCTCCCGGCGACCCGATCATGGTCGCGCTGCAGTCTCCCAACATCACCGAGCCCGTTCGCGCCCAGTGGCGTGCCAGTTTCGGCCTCGACCGACCGTTGGGCGAACAGTATCTGCGCTGGATGGCCAGCATCGCGCGCGGCGACCTGGGGTTCAGTTTCTCGCTGCGTCGCCCTGTGCACGACGTGTTCGCCGACGCGCTCCCCCGCACACTCGTGCTCACCGGCCTCGCGCTGGTGCTCGCCTTCGCAATCGGCATCATCGTGGGCGTGCTCCAGGCCGAGAGACCTGGTGGATCTCGGGATCGCGGGCTGGGACGCGTGTTGCTGGTGCTGTACTCCGTTCCCGATTTCTGGTTGGCGCTGCTGGCGCTCGTGCTCTTCGCCTATCGGTTTCCCGTGCTTCCCGCGGGCGGGATGGTGGATCCGGTGATGCATGACTACCTCACCTTCTCCGGGCGCGTGGCGGACAGGCTGCGGCATCTGGTACTGCCGGTGGCGACGCTGGCCCTGCTCACCGCGGCCGGCATTGCACGCTACCAGCGTGCGGCGCTGCTGGACGTGGTGCACGCGGACTGGATGCGCACCGCCGTCGCGAAGGGCCTCAGCTGGCGCGTGGCGCTCCGGCGTCACGCCCTGCGAAATGCGCTGCTGCCAGTCATCACGCTCGCCAGCCTCTCGCTCCCCGCGCTCGCCGCTGGCGCCGTGTTCGTGGAGCGCGTCTTCTCGTGGCCAGGGATGGGGAATGTCACAGTCACGGCGATCGCCGCGCGCGACTCTCCCCTCGTGACGGCGGGCGTGCTGCTCATCAGCACCGTCGTTGCAGTGGGCTCGCTCATGGCCGATGTGGGCGTGGCCCTCGCCGACCCGCGAATCCGCGTGGCGTCGTGATCGCTGGCCGCACGCGCGACGCCCTCGCGCGCCGCCTCATATGCGATCCCCGCGCGCGCGTGGCGGTGGCAGTCCTGGTTTCCCTCATCGTGATCGCGGCCTTCGCGCCGCTCCTGTCGCCGTACGATCCCAAAAGCCAGCTCGACATCGTCGCCCTCCGCAGCCAGCCGCCCTCCGCACAGCATCTGTTCGGCACCGATACCTTCAGCCGCGATGTGCTCTCGCGCATGATCCACGGTGCCCGCGTCTCGCTCGTGATTGCCGCCCTCTCGGTGACGCTTTCCATCACCATCGGCGTGCTCGTCGGTGCCACGGCGGGCTTCCTGGGTGGTACGGTGGACACAGTGCTCATGAGGTTCGTGGATGGGGCGCTCAGCGTTCCGCGTCTCCTGCTCATCCTCGTGGTCGTCGCACTCTGGCAGCACATCGGTGTCGGCGTCCTCACCCTGCTGCTCGGCCTCACGGGCTGGTTTGGCGTGAGCCGGCTGGTGCGAGCCGAGACGCTGAGCGTGCGGGAGCGCGATTTCGTGCTGGCCGCGCGCGCACTGGGCAGCGGCCCCGCACGCATCCTGCAACAGCACATCCTGCCGAACGTCGTGGGACCGGCCCTCGTGGCCGCCGCCCTCGGCATCGGCAACGTGATTTTGCTGGAAGCCGGGCTCTCGTTCCTCGGGATCGGCGTTCGACCGCCCACGCCCAGTTGGGGTGCCATCATCCAGGATGGCGCAGAGCGGGTAGGGGAGCTCTGGTGGATGACGCTGTTCCCGGGGCTCGCGATTCTGGTGACGGTCTTCGCCTGCAATGCGCTCGCTGACGCCTTGCGGGATGCGCTCGACCCGCGGCAGCTTCCGTACGATAGTTCAGCCCAACGCCAGGCCCCTCAGGCATGACCGAACCGCTGCTCCAACTCGAGAACCTTCACACGTCCTTCTACACGGACACCGGCGTCGCCCGCTCTGTGGACGGCGTCTCCTTCGTGGTGAACGCCGGCGAGACCCTCGGTGTCGTCGGTGAGTCCGGCTGCGGCAAGAGTGTCACCGCACTCTCCGTGCTGCGTCTCATCAGGCCACCGGGCCGCATCGAGGAGGGCAGCGTCATCCGCTTCGAGGGGCGCGACCTGCTGGAGCTCGACGAGAACGCCATGCAGAAGCTCCGCGGCAATCGGATCGCCATGGTATTCCAGGAGCCGATGACCGCCCTCAATCCGGTCTTCACGGTGGGCTACCAGATCGCCGAGGTGGCCCGGATCCATGCAGGGATGAACAAGTCCCAGGCGCGCGCCCAGGCGAACGAGATGCTCACGCGCGGGGGCATGCCGGCCCCGGAGCAACGGGTTGAC
>JBBSVF010000100.1:0-10160 GCA_038233745.1 Gemmatimonadales bacterium | reverse complement strand
CACGGCCACGGCAAGCATGCCGGCCACGTACATGCCCAGGGCGGAGGCATAGATGACGGTGATGACGAGCACGACCCTGAGCAGGCCCGCCGCGGCGAGTGAGCCGGCTATCACCGGGCGACGCCGACGATACGAAGATTGGCCAGTAGCGTCTCGACGCCGGGCGAGACCTGCTGACTCGACCGCGCGTCCGCAGCGTTCAGCATCGCCGGCCCGCCTTCGTGCAGCGCTCGCGCCAACCGTTCGAGCAATTCGGCGTTCGGCTCCGCGCTCTCGGCAAGCTCGACAACCGCAAGATCGAGCAGCCCCAGGTTCTGCAGCACTTCCGCAGCACCATTGCGTGCGAAGGCATCGGACGACTGCAGCTGGGTCTCCACCTCACGCCACGCTGCCGGTCCGAGGTCGACCAGCGACTCCTTGGCGGCGAGGCGCACCTCCCATGCGGGATCGGCGAGCGACGGAGCGATCCACTCGGCGACGGTCCGGCGCCCCCGGTTGCTGCTTTCGCGCATGCCATGTCGAGCCAGTGATCGGATCGCGGTGGATCGGACGTAGTCCACGGGATCACCCACCGCGCGCCGCACAGCAGGTATCACGTTCGCGCTCGCGAGGGCCCCGAGCGTCGCCAGCGCCGCCTTCCGAACCTGCGCACTGGTATCGTCAACCAGGGGGGCAATCTCGCTGGCGAGTCCGTCGACGTCGGGATACCGGCCCAACAACGAGGCAGCCCATTGTCGCGTCTGGGGCTTCGCATCCCCCACTAACGGACGGAGCATGACATCGATGGGAATCGGAAACTGATCGAGGTGGGTCGCGATGCGCGACGCTGGGCGTGGTCCGCTGCGCAACGCGGATACCAGAATCGACGCCGCTCGCTCGTCGCCGAGACGGTGCAGGATCACCGCCGCAGCACCGGCGACGTCGGCGTCGGGGTCGAAGATCGCGCGTTCGAGCAGCTCGTGGGCACTGGCGTCGCGAAGGTGACCGAGCGCGAACAGCGCGGAGATGCGGCGCCATTTGCGCAATCGGTGTTCGCCCGACGCATCCAGGATGATCTGCGGCAATCCCCACCGCTCGATGGCGTACGCGGCGCAGATCTCGGTGACTGCGAGAGGGAGTACCGTGCTGGCCAGCATGCGGTAAACGGCGCGTCTCGACAGCCGGGAGAGGATCTGGCGAAAGAGTGGTGAGCGATCGAGAGGAGCCATCGACGCGATTGCCGGGTCGTCGAGACGTCGGGCGATGCCCATGAGACGGCGTTCGCGGCGATCATACAGCATCCGGCTGACCACAACGAACGCCGACACACCGAGCCACAGGGCGAGCGTGAACGCGAATCCGAGCAACAGCGGTCCCGCAGACATCACGGCCTCGAAAGCGCGGCCACTTCAGTCGCCGTCGGGAACTCCTCGCTTGCCAGCGAAGACTCGATGACTGACTCGAGGATCTCGTCGAGGGTCGTTGCAGGGGTGTAGCCGATGAGCGCGCGAAGCTTCGAGGTGTCGGGAACGCGACGCGGCATGTCCTCGAACCCTGGTTCGTACGCCTCGTCGTACGGCACCAGCACAATCTCGGAGCTCGATCCGGTGAGAGACTGAATGCGCTCCGCCAGCTCGAGAATCGAAATTTCGTCTGTCGAGCCGACGTTGTAGGTCTGGCCTGCCGTGTCGGGATGATCCATCAGCTTCACCAGGGCGCCAACCACATCTTTCACGAAGCCGAAGCAGCGCGTCTGTGTACCGTCGCCGAAGACGGTGATCGGTTGATTCGTGAGCGCCTGTCGCACGAGGGTCGGGACCACCATGCCGTAGTGGCCAGTCTGTCGAGGCCCGACCGTGTTGAACAGGCGAACAATGGTGACCGGGAGATGTCGTTCGCGGCAATAGGCCTGCGCCATGAACTCATCCATCGCCTTCGCGCAGGCATAGCTCCAGCGCCCCTTCGTCGTCGAGCCAAGGACGAGATTTCCGTCCTCCCGAAAGGGAATATCGGGACTCAGTCCATACACTTCGGAGGTGGACGGGAACAGCACGCGCTTCCGCTTCTTCGCTGCGGCCGCGAGAATGATTTCCGTCGAGCGGAGGTTGTTCTCGATCGTATTGACCGGACTGTCGACGATGAGCCGGACACCGACGGCAGCCGCGAAATGCAGGACGACGTCGACGCGATCAACCAGTTCGGCAGTGACTGCCCGGTTCTGCACCCGATCGATGGTGTACTGGAAGCCGGGCTGTTCCTTCAGGACATCGATGTTATAGATGCTCCCGGTCGACAGGTCGTCGAGGACGTGAACTTCGTCACCGCGGGCCAGATAGGCGTCTGCAAGGTGGGATCCGATGAAGCCGGCGCCTCCGGTAATCAGAACACGCATTGTACCAACCGCCTTTGTGCAGGGGAGCGCGACACCAGCCTCGCCGCAAAGAGCGCTAGTGCAAGATTCGCGACACTCCCTGTACACTCGGGAAAGCAGCGCAGATTGGCCGATTCCTCTCATCGCACGCGCGCATCACGCGCCGGATCTCCCGAGGCGTAACGCATCCACCGGATCCAGGGCATCGCGAAGGCCGTCGCCCAGGAGGTTGAATCCCAGAACGGAGGCGGTGATGACCAGACCAGGATACAATACGAGCTGCGGCGCGGTGAAGAAGAAGCTGCGACCATCGTTGAGCATCGCGCCCCATTCCGGCGTGGGCGGCTGTACGCCGAGGCCGAGAAAGCTGAGACCGGAAATCGCGAGAATGAGCTCACCCATCTCCAGCGAAGCGAGCACGGCCACTGACGGCAACACACTCGGCATGATGTGCACCAGCACCACCCTGCGGTCGTTCGCGCCGAGGGCGCGTGCAGCGTCGACGAAGCCTCGTTCACGCAGCGTGAGTACCAGGCCTCGCACGACGCGCGCATAACCCACCCACCAGATGCTCGCGAGTCCGATGGTCATGCTGCCGATCCCGGGGCCGAGCGTCCCCACGATCGCAAGGCCGAGGAGCAAGGTGGGGATGCTAAGCACCGTATCGACGAGACGCATGAGCACGTCGTCCAGCAGGCCGCCGGCGTAGCCTGACACGACACCCACCGCGACGCCCATGGACATGATAAGCGCGGTGGCCACGACGACGATGCCGAGCGACCACCGCGCTCCATACACGAGCCGGCTCAGCACGTCGCGCCCGAGGTTGTCGGTGCCGAGCCAGTGCGCGGCGCTCGGTGAGGCAAAGCTCGACGCAGGATCCACGAGCGCGGGGTCATGCGGGGCGAGCCACGGTGCGAGCAGGGCGACCGCGAAAAGCGCAACGACGATTGTGCCGCCCGCGAACGCGGCACGGCTCCGAAACACGAGGCGCATCATCAGGCGGTCGCCGCGGCGCCGAGCCGCACTCGCGGGTCCATTACGCGATACGAAAGATCGACAATCGCGTTGATGATGATGAAGACCGTCGCGATGTACAACACGAAGCCCTGGATGGCCGGGTAATCACGATCGTAGATCGACTCCACCATCCAGCGTCCGACGCCGGGCCATGCGAACACGGTTTCGACGATGACGGCCTCGCCGAGGAGGCGCCCGAAGCGCAGCGCACTCACGGTCACGAGCGGGTTGAGCGCATTGCGCAACGCGTGACGCATCAGGACGAGATGGCCGGGCAGCCCCTTCGCCCTGGCTGTGCGCACGTAGTCAGAGCCCAGCTCGTCGAGCAGGTTGGCGCGCAGCATGCGCGTGATACTGGCCGCACTCCCCAGGGCAAGGGTGAGCGATGGCAGCACGAGGTGACGGAGGCCACCGCTGCCCGAGACCGGTAGCACGCCGAGCATCACCGCAAACACCAGCATGAGCACGTACGCAAGCCAATAGCTCGGCATCGAGACGCCGACGAGCGCCAATAGCCGCGCAGCGTGGTCGAGTGACGTTCCGCGCGCCGCGGCCGATGCCGCCGCGAGCGGCACGGCGATGAGCAGGCCGGCCAGCAGTGCAGTGAGCGCGAGGGTGAGCGTTGCGGGAAAGCGCGTGCGTAGCTCGGTGAGCACCGGCTGACCCGTGCGATACGACTCGCCGAGGTCGCCGCGACTCGCGTTCGAAAGCCAGGTGACATAGCGTGCCGCGAACGGCCGGTCGAGCCCCATCCGGTGACGCAGCTCCACCACTTCGGTCTCCGACGGCGCGTCGCCGGTACGGCGCAGGAGCATGAGCTGCGCGGGGTCGCCGGGTGCGAGCGTGGAGAGCGAGAAGGCGAGGAACGAGATGAGCAGCCAGACGACAACGGCACCGCCTGCGCGACGGACGAGCCACTGCGCCAGGCTCATGGGGCCAGCCACACAGTGCTCCAGTCCTGGTTGAGCCGCGATGGATGGGGAACGAAGCCGCGCACGTTGTCGCTCATGGCGTAGAGTCGCGAGATGCCGGCAAGCGGAATCGCCCCCACCTCGACATCCACGAGCCGGTGCATTGCCTCGGCGGCCGCGCGTCGCGCGTCGTCAACGGTGTTCGCGGCGAGCGCCCGCTCCACCAGGGTGTCGAACTGCGGGCTGGCATGCGTGAACAGCGCGCTGCGCGTGCTCGACTTCGAATACCAGCGCAGCGCCAGGAGGAAGGCGGGATTCGCATCGTTCTGGCTGGGCTGCTCCAGGTCGAGGTCGAACGCGCCGCTGTTCAACCGGCTCTCGAAGGCGGCGGCGTCGAGCTGTTCCACCCGCACGTCGATACCCACGCGCGCGAGTTGCGCCTGCACGTACTCCACAGTCGCGTGGTCGACTGAAGCCGGATTGGCAATGAGGCTCAGGGTGCGGGGCCGGCCGTGCAACGCGAGCCGGGCACCGGCGGAGTCGAAGGGGATGCCAACGACTTGCGATGCGTACGGACCAAGTACGGCGGGAGGATTCACCGTCGACACAAGCGCCGCGCTGCCGGTCCCCAGCACGCGGGTGACCAGCGTTCGCCGATCAATGGCCATGGCCACCGCGCGGCGCAGTCCCTGATCGCGCAACTGCTGGTAGGGCGCCGCGCCATTGAGGTTCATGTACATCACCAGCACCGCACCCGGCGGTGCCGTGACGATGTGCAGCCCGGCCACTCGGCCCACCGCTGCCGCGTTCGATGCACCCACGTCGACGATGACATCCACGTCGTGCGAGCGCAGTGCGAGCGTGCGTGTGGTTTCGTCGGGGATGAAACGGAGGACGATGGTGTCGAGCCGCGCCCTCTCGCCGCGGTACTGCTCGTTGCGGGCGACGGTGAGGTGATCGTATGCCACGTAGTCCACGAACTGGAACGGTCCAGTGCATATCGGATGTCGCGCGGGATCGCTGCCGGGCTTGAATACGCCGTAGGTGGGGTGCACCAGCTGTTCCACGAGCCGCCTGTTCACGCGCGCCGGACGAAGGTCGAGGGTGGTATCATCGACGACGCGGACCGACGTGTCCGAGAGGGTGGTGTAGTCGATCCGGGTGCGCATGGCATGATCGAGCGTCTGCGCCACGGCGCGCGCAGTGACGGGCGTCCCATCGGAAAACGTGATGCCGGAGCGCAGGGTGAAGCGCACCCCGTTCGGCTCGCGGCGCTCCCATCGGGTGGCGAGCGCCGGTGCCACTGCGAAATCGGGCGCCAGGCGCACGAGCGGCTCGCAGAGACCGGCATTGAGCGGGTAGCGGCCCAGCCGCTCCCTGTTGAGCGTGACGGGAAATTCATCCGTGCCGTAGGCGACGACGAGCGTCCGCCGCGCCGGGCTCGGCGGTGTGCCGCAGCTTCCGCAGGCGACGAGGACAAGGCACAGGACACGACGCATTTGCATCGGGGAATCTGAGCGCCATGACCACCCAGCGGGAAGGGAACTCGCCTGAACGGGTTGCCAATCAGCCCCGTCAGAACCAAGATCAGGGGCCATGCTTTCGCGCGCGCGCCCGCTGTATATCACCGGTCGCCGCGTTCGCTCCCCACGATACCCCCACACCCGCCCGCATCCATGCCTCGTAATTCCAGCTTTCTCGCGTGTGCGCTTGCCGTAACGCTCTCGCTGCCCCTCGCTGCGCAGGGACCCATGCGCGTGACGCCCAGTGGCCGCGCGACGACAGAAGTCAGCCTGACGCTCGTGGACAGCGCCGCGCGTGCGGCCAGCAAACCTTCCACGATCCGCATCGACTACGGGCAGCCGCACCTGCGTGGGCGCACCCTGAACACCGACAGTCTCGTGCCGTACGACAAGGCGTGGCGCACCGGCGCCAATGGCGCCACGATGCTGACGACGACAGTCGATCTCGTCATCGGTGGGGTCACGGTGCCCAAGGGGACCTACGTGCTCCAGACACTTCCCAGCCGCACCGGCTGGAAGCTGCTCATCCAGAAGGACATGGGTCAGTCGCCAATGGCCGCAGCAATGACATACAAGCCGGAAAACGACGTCGCCCGCATCGACCTGCGGCAGAGCACATTGGCCACGCCGCTCGAGAGTCTCTCGATGTGGCTCATCCCGACACCCGGCACATCGCGCGGCGAATTCAGAATGGCGTGGGGTACAGTTGCGCTGGCGACGGACTGGTCGGTGAAATAATGCCGAGGATTACCGCGGATGCCGCGACGGGCGGGGCGCACATTCGCGGGGAATCATCGTTGTCGTGACTGGTATCATCGTCCGCCCAGCGCGGCGGACAGTGCGTCGGCAAGCAGGTTGAACGCCAGGATTGCCACCGTGATCGCGAGTCCCGGAAACACCGCCAGCCACCAGGCGGTGCGAAGAAATCCACGGGACTCGCCCACCAGGAGGCCCCAGCTCAATGTGTTGGGATCGCCGAGGCCGAGGAAGCCGAGGCTGGCCTCGGTGAGCAGCACCTGGCCGAACAGCAGCCCCACCATCACCGCCGCGCTCGGCAGCACGCTTGGGAGCAGCACGCGCCACACGACGTAAGTGGGCGACGCACCGAGCGCCTCTGCAGCCACGACGAACTCGATGTGGCGCGTGGCGAGCACCTCGTTGCGCACGACGCGCGCGAGAATTGGCCACGACGTGAGGCCGAGGGTGAGCACCACCCGATCGACGCCGGGGCCGAACAGGGCAACCACGATGGCGACGACGAACAGCCGGGGCATGACCTGAAAGAGTTCGATTGCGCGACTCAGCGCATCGTCAATCCAGCCGCCCCGGTAGCCGGCTAGCAGCCCGATGGACGCGCCGCACGCCACCGCCACCAGCACCACGGCGGTCGCGATGAGCAGCGACGCACCCCCCGCGTGTACCACGCCACTGAGCAGATCGCGGCCGAGCGCGTCGGTGCCCAGCGGGTGCGCATACGTCGGCGGCGCGAGAGGTGACCCGCTGAGGGCAAAGGGATCGGTGCGCACGAATGCCGGCGCGACCACCGCGAGTGTCAGCGTGACCAGCAGGAGGCCCAGTCCCGTGCGCCCCGCAGGGCGCGCGAGTGCCGCCGCGACCGCCGATCGCCGCTGGAGCGCGACGATCGGTACGGCGCGCGCCGGCACCAGGTCAGCCGAGTGCAATGCGGGGATCGATTGCCGCATGGATCAGGTCCGTCGCGAGATTCACGACGACCACCGAGAAGGAGATGACGATGAACAGTCCGAGCAGGACGGGAGTGTCGCGCGTCTCGAGGGCACTGAACAACAGGCGGCCGAGGCCCGGCCAGCCGAATACCACCTCCACCACGGCTGCACCGGCGAGCAGGTGCCCCATCCGCGCGCCGACCACTGTAATTGTGGGCGCGAGTGCGCGCGGAAAGGCGTGGCGCACAAGCACCACGATCTCGCGCACTCCTTTCGCGCGCGCGGTGCGAATGTGATCGCGGCCCATCTCGTCGATCAATCCGCTGCGCGTGAGCCGCACGAGTACCGCCAGCTCCTGCGCACCGAGCGCTACGGCGGGGAGCAGAACGTGGCGCGCGATATCGAGGACATGGTGCACGCCCGTCGCGTCTGACCCAGCGGTTGTCATGCCCTGCACGGGAAAGATGCGCAGCCCCAATGCGAAGCACAGAATGACCATCTGCGCCAGCCAGAACGCCGGTGCGGAGAACAGTGTGAGCGCCACCGCGCTGATGGTGCTGTCACGCGCACTGTCGGGATGCCGTGCAGCAACGACGCCGAGCGGGAGGGAGAACACGAGCGCAAACAGGAGCGCGGTCCCGCCGAGCAGCGCGGTGGCCGGAACGCGCTCCATGATGATCGCGAGTGTGCTCCGCCCCTGCACATATGAGGTGCCGAGGTCGCCGCGTGCGATCCGGGCAAGGTAGGTCAGCAGCTGTCGCGGAACAGATTGATCCAGGCCGAAGCGCTCGCGCATGAATGCGTAGTACGCTGGATCCCCATGCTCCCCCGCCACCGCCATGACCGGATCGCCCGGTGCCAGGTGCACGAACAGGAAGGCAATCAGGACGATGCCGAGGACGGTGGGAACGATCTGGAGGGTTCGCCGGACGACGTACCAGCGTGTCACGGAGAGCAGGTCGCCGTGGCCGCGAAGTGCGACGAAGGACCGAAGCTCGTGCACCGGATCGTGTGCGCTCGCGTGGACGTGGTTTCCACCAGCCAGATGTATGGCTGATCCTTGACGGCCAGCACCTGGATCTCACGGTACAGTCGCTTCCGCTCATCGATGTCGAGCGCCGAGCCGGCGGCGGCGAACAGGCTGTCCATCGTGACGTTGCTGTAGCCCGCCATGTTGGAGAAGGGCACCTTCGCGATGCTCGACGTGAGAAACATGCGCTGCACGCCGATCTGTGGATCGATCCCCTGGCAGTACGGCGCGATCGAGACATCGAAGTCGCGCGCCGTGAACACCGTCTGCGCAAAGACGACAGGCTCCAGGGCGACGACGCGCAGATCCACGCCAACGCGCCGCAACTGCGCCCTGAGCAGCTCACCATAGGGTGCCATGCCGCTCATCACCTTGAAGGTGATGACGAACGGCGTGCCATCAGCGACGCCGGGCACCCCATGCGCTGCGCGCGTTCCAGCGCCAGTGCGTCGCCATCCCGCCGCGGTGAGCAGGCGATCGGCTTCTACTGTGTCGAAAGCCGGCATGCGCAGATCGCTGGCGTGTGCGAAGGCGATGGCGGAGGAGATCGGCGCGTCGGCCATCCTGCCGTCGCCGAAGGCCACGCGATCCACGAACTGCTGCCGGTCCAGCGCTGGAGCGATGCCGTGTCGTACGCGCACGTCGTGAAACACGGGCTTGTCGAGGTTGAAGCCGACAGTCGTGATGCAGTTGCCGCCTCCCGGACTCACGGCGGTCTGCTCGAGTCGGATGTTCGGATCGCGCTTGAGCCGCGCTCGGTCGGGGCCGGGCACACCGAACAGCCAGTCGACTTCTCCCGCCTCGAGGGCCGCCACCTGCGTGCTTCCGTCCGGAATCACCCGCAGCACAACGGAACCGATGCTCGGCACGCGCTGAAAATAGTGATCGTTCGCGGCGTACCGTATCTCGGTCCCGTGTGTGTACGACGTGAACCGGTAGGGCCCCGTCCCCACCGGTGCCATGTTCACGGGATTCGTCAGCGGATCCGTGCCCGCATAGAGATGTCGTGGAATGATCGGCCCCTCGCTCACGTCGAGCTGGGCCAGCAACGGCGCGTACGGCCGCCGGAACTGGAACACGACGGTGAAATCGTCGGGCGTATCGATATGCAGGAGGATGGGACCGAGCGACGCGCGCGTTCTCGAGTGGAAGCGCAGCAGTACCGAATCGAAGCTGAACTTGACGTCGGCGGCAGTGAACGGCGTCCCATCGTGCCATGTGACATCGTGGCGCAGAAAAAATCGGTACCGCGCACCACCATCCTCCACCGCCCACCGCTCGGCGAGTGCGGGCTGCGGCTTGAGGTCGTCACCAACCGAGACGAGACCGTCGTAGAGGAGGTCTGCCGCGGTATGCACCCCTCCGTTGGTGGTAATGGCGGGGTTGAGGTGGCCGGGGTCCGTGGTGATGGCCGCGACGAGGGTGTGTGCACGTTGCGCGGAGCGCCGATCTGCACAACCGGACTGCAGCCCGCACAGCACGGCTAGAGCCAGCATTCGGCCGTTCAACCCGAATACCCGGGGAGCCAACACGGATCCGGAACGCTTCACGTACCGTAATGCTTGCGAAGGTTCGACGTTCCGGTCACGTTGACGATCATGCATCTCCCTGGGAATGACTAACCTCACGCCGTCGGACCTT
>JBBSVF010000099.1:0-10183 GCA_038233745.1 Gemmatimonadales bacterium | reverse complement strand
GCTTGCCCATCACATCGGCCACAGCGGCCTCGCCGAACGCCTTCCGCGCCTGCGCGACGGTCTTGCGACCCATCACGATGTCATTGTCGAGATTGAGCGTCAGGACGTTATGCCCCTCGAGATCGCAACGCGCCGACAGCTCGCCCACCGTGCGGTTGATCGTGCTGCTCCCGTCGAATTCAAGCAGCGCGGCAAGCTTGTTCGGGGGCACGTTGTACACGATGGTGTGCTCCATGAAGTCGACGTGGGGCACTGGGAAATCGTGCGGGGTCTCGAGGTTCATCACGGCAATGCGCTTGAAGGGACCCGGGTTGTGCCAGATCAATCGCTCGGGGGTCGCCTCCTGAGGCATTCCATACTTGGCCATCATTTCCTCGGCGCCCAGCCGCGGCCGCGACGCCCATGGGGCGATGAGGCGTTCGACCCCTGCGCGGTCGGTCATCATGGGTGTGCGCTGATCTCCCTGTGCCGATGCGCTCGCCATTCCCCCTGCCAGGAGGGCGCATGCCATGAGAGATGTTCGATAGAAGACGTTCATGTGTTCACTCCAGTGGGGACGATTTTCGAGGGGCGCGTTTGCTGCCCCCACTGTCGCCGGGTGCGGCAGTCTGCCGGAGCAAACGCATTATGCAAGCCAATCGTGTGGCGTATGTATCCGCGGTGTGAGACCGGCGAAGCTCGGGACGGCCCGGTAGCCGGTGGATCTTTGAGGCAGTAGCGGGTTGGCGCTGGTTCGCCCGATCTTCCATCTCGGAACCGCGTGGCTGCCGGAGCGGGCGGCGGCCTTACGGTGATGCGCCAGCGCTCGCGAACGAGCGAGTGGAAGCGGGTGAGCGGGTCGGGCATCCGTCGTGGGGAGGGCAAGAATCGTTGGTCTTGCTCTGGTGCGGCGGGGTCCGGGAGCGTTCGTCACGGATCTGACGGATCGCACGGAAACTGCCGAATCATTGCACTCACCCCTCAACCCACAACAACTATTGTATTTACGATCGATGAGGCGCACATATCTGCCCTACCCATCCGGCACTTTCCGGACAGATCCGGGAAATCCGGTCCAAACGCTCCACGAGCCTTGGCGCACCGGACTCAAAGCGTAACGGATCTGACGGATTACACGAAACCACCGGATCGCTGCACTCTCCCGGTGTCGCGCAAAAAAAGGTACTTCATATTTATTGATTTGCACTTGAGCGCACAGATCTCGCCCGTCCCATCCGGCAGTTTCAGTCAAGATTCGAAAAATCAGGTACGAACGCTCCACGAGCCCGCCATACAGAACTCTACCGAACGGCCTGGGCAAATCCGGGGACCACAATGTCGGCCGCGATTTCCGGGTAGTTTCCCTCAGGGCCCCGACATCGCTAGTCTGACAATCCGGAGACTCACAATCCTCCATTATTCGGGACATACGAGTTCGAGTCTCGTCCCGAGTATCTCGACAGGCGGCCTGCGGTACTCCGCTCTTCCCAATGGGACGCCAGGGCTCCCTGTCTGTCACTCTCTCGAGCGATCTTCCTCAGCATGATGACACACCGCTACGGATGCCTCACGGCCCTCGCCTTCGTCCTGCAGGCGACGATGGCCGCGCCACACGTGGCCGCGGCGCAGGAGAACGCGGAGGTTCGTACCGCATTCCGCTCCCTTCGCTACGTCTCGACTGACTACAGCCTCACCCGCTTCGAGGACGGCACCGACCCCTGGCAGCTCGCCGCCGTGGCCATCGGAGCCCGCGGGCCTCGTGGCTCCGCGATCCTGCGGGTGAATGCGGCCCGGCGATTCGCCACGAATGGCGCGCAGGTCGAGGCCGATGCGTATCCACGCCTCAGTGAGCATGTGTATGCCTACGTGAACCTCGGCTACAGCCAGTCCAGCATCTTCCCCGCGTGGCGCTCCGGAGCGGAGGTGTTCGCGTCGCTGCCGAACGCCTACGAAGCATCGCTGGGCTATCGCCAGCTCCGGTTCAGCGGCCTTCCGGTCACGCTGTTCACCGGCGCCGTCGGAAAGTACGTGGGCAACTACTGGTTCTCGCTCCGGCCATATGTCCGGTCCAAGCGCACAACGGCCGGAAATGGCATCGTTGCTTCGCGCGCGACTTCCGCCTCGGTAAGTCTCACGGCGCGGCGCTATTACGAAGATGCCGATCACTTCTTCGGCGGTCGCGTGGGGTTCGGCAGTACACCCGGTGACCAGCTGGTCGCGGATCAGGTCGAACGAACCCGCTCCTTTTCTGCATCCGTGCAAGGCTCCCAACACCTGAACTCGCGCCTGCTCGGCACCGCCTCGCTGGGATATGATCGCGAGCAGCTCACCGTCACGAGACTTCGGACTGGCGTAACCGGCGCCGTTGGTCTGCGCCTGCAGTACTGACGTGACACCGGACGACGCAGAGCACACCAACGGCGAGGCACCGCTCAGCGAGCACGATCTCGAACGAATGTTGAACATCGGCGGCTCGCGTCATCTGGACGAGTCCGAAGATGCGACGATCGCACCGGTCCTCGTCCCCGCCATCGAGGCTCCCGTACTCGAGCCCAGAGTCACCCGGTCGTCGTGGCGACATGGACTCGAGGACTGGGTGCTTGCCTCCGCGTCATTCGTGGTGGTGCTCTGGCTGCTCCGTCTATACGAGTTGACGCTGTCACACCGGGGCGCGAGCGCCGGCGCGGTGCTCTACGGAGTGCTGGCGGACGTCTTCACGGGCGGTTGGGTCGCGCTCGTATGTGCACTCCCCGTGCTGCTCGTGGCGCGCGTGCATCGGCGCGCGGCGCGCGTGCTGCACACCGCATTGCTCGTCGTCATCGGGCTCGCGGCGGCGGGGCTCGTGGAATACTACGCCACCACCGGCGTCGCGCTGGGTGCGGATCTGTTCGGCTATTCGTGGCGCGACATCCGCGAGACGACAGCGGCGTCGCGCAGCACCGGGCTTGCGTCGCTCATCCCCTTCGTGGTCGTCGCCGCACTCGTCTGCTGGCTGGCCATCAGGGCGCGGCGTATCGCCTTGACGCAACGGCAGACGATGTTGGCTACCGCCTCCATCGCTGTCGGAGCGCTACTCACGCCGATCGCCTCACCGCACCCCGGTCGTTTCGCGGTGGAGGCGGATTATCTGCGCGCCACGAACAAGCTCTCGTATTTCACGGGTCGGTCACTTGCACTGCTGACTACGCGCGGCGCGGGGCAGGACGCGTCTCTCTCGGGCTTTCCGCTGCTGCACGACGATCCCGGCCTCGACGTCCTCGGGCCGATGTTCACCTTCGGCGCCGAGCGGCCGAATCTGGTATTCGTGCTCGTGGAGGGACTCGGCGCCGAGTTCGTCGGTCCCGGCGCACGGCACGGCGGATTCACTCCATACCTGGACTCGCTCACAAACCGCAGCGTGTACTTCGAGAACTTCATGAGCACCGCCGGCCGCACCTTCGGCGCGCTGCCTGCGATATTCGGATCGCTCCCGCCAGCGCAGTCCGGATTCATGGAGCTGGGCCAGAACATGCCACCGCACATCTCGCTGTTCACGCTGCTGCAGGGGCAGGGATACCGCACCAGCTTCTTCACCGGCACCGCGAGCCACTTCGACAACATCGACGTCTTCCTGGAACGGCAGCGCATCACTCGACTCGTGGATGCATCGAAGTTCGGTGCGGGCTACGAAAAGGAGCCCGGTGACAACAAGGGCTTCTCGTGGGGATACGGCGATCGCGAGCTGTTCCGGAAATCCCTCGACGTGCTCTCGACGGTGGATCGGGCAACGCCGAGGCTCGACGTGTACCTCACCATCACCTCGCACGAGCCCTTCATCCCGCCGAACGCCGGCGTGTACGCCAGCCGGTTTGCGGACCGCCTTGCCACGATCGCGCCGGCCCAGCGCGCGGAGTACGAACGAGACCGCGCGGTGTACAGCACGCTGCTGTATGTCGATGATGCCCTGCGCTATTTCATGGAAGCGTACTCGCGACGCCCGGATTTCGCGCGCACCATCTTCTTCATTACTGGCGACCACCGACTCATTCCGGTGCCGGAGCACGATCGGGGCTCCCGGTTCCACGTGCCGATGATCGTGTATTCGCCGATGTTGAAAGCACCGCGACGCATTGCCTCGGTGTCGTCACATTTCGACATCACGCCGAGTGTGCTGGCGATGCTGGGGCGCAACTTCGCCATGCCACTGCCGAAGCAGGTGAGCTGGATCGGCACCGGGATCGATACCGTTCGCACCTTCAGGAGCGTGCACTCCATTCCGCTCATGCGGGTGAAGAATCAGCTCGACGAATATCTGGACGGAGACATGTTCATCTCTGGCGCCGAGCAGTATCAACTGCGGCCAGGCTTCACGCTCGTGCGAGAGAATGACAGTCCCGCCGCGCAGGCGGCGCGACGCAAGCTCGCGGCGTTCCGCGCCGTGAACAGCTTCGTCACCTCCGGCGATCACCTGTATCCGGGGGGCACGCGGGTGGCAATCGATACGGCGAGGCAGGCGCGCGAGGATTCCGCATTTTCCGCGCTGGGTTTCGCCAGCATCACGCCAACGGACGCCGTTATCCGCGCGCGGGACCTGGCATCGCAGGGCGATTACGCCGGTGCGCGGCTCGCGCTGCGCCGACTGCTGCGCGACGCGCCCAACTTCCACGACGCGCGAACCCTCCTGGCACGAACGTACGCGTGGGAGGGACAGCGTGATACGGCGAATGCCATCCTGCACGACGTCGTGCAGCGCGCACCGGAATACTTCCCCGCGTACGCCGCGCTTGGCGATGTCCAGCTCTACGCGGCGAGACCGGAGAGCGCGCTCGCACTGGCGAATGCCGCGCTCCGCCGGTTTCCGCGCAATGGGGATATCAGCATCGTGAAGGCCAGGGCGCTCGACCGGCTTGGGCGGTCGCAGGAGGCGCTCGCTGCGCTGGAGGCGGTTCCGACTTCCGACCCCGCCCTCGTGGAGGCGGCGCCATTGCGGGCCCGCCTGCAGCGCGCGCCCTGAGCTGCCGATGCGCCGTTGGGAGCGGATCATCGTGACCGGATTCGCCGCCGCCACGCTGCCTGCGCTGGCGCCTGCGCAGCAGGCGCAGACTCCGGTGGCAATCACTGGCTTCCAGCCCCCGACAGGCGCGCTGCGTGCGGGCGATGTCGCGCGCTCGCACATTCGGCTTCGCGGTACGGGTGCGGCCCAGCATCTGGTGTGGGTTGGGTACAGTCTCCAACGCCCGGACGGGCAGTGGGTAGATATCGATCCCATCGCAGTCACCCTCGAGCCCGGTGCAAACCCCTGGATCGCCCGCGACTGGCGCGTCCCCCCAGCTGGCGCGGTTGCCGGCGCCTACCGCGTGGTGATGGCCGCCTGGAGCGCACGACCTGACGCTGCCGGTGCGGTGCGCCTCGCCAGCATCGATCGTCGAAGCGCGTTCATCGTGCGAATGGATGGCGAGCCGCTCCCGGCCTCCGACGACGCGCCCTGGTTCGCGGCCGGCCATCGACTGGGCCGCGGTGCGATGCGAACGGACCGAGTGCTCAGCGCGGGCGAGGGCTTTCATCTGGTGCTTGGCGCCGGCAGTTGCGACGGTGCCGAGTTGCGAAGCCGCGCCCGCTATCACCATGGGACCTTCACGGCGCGCCTGCGGACGCCCGATGCACCGGGCTCCATCTCGGCATTCTTCCTCTTTGGAAATGATCGCGGAGAGGATGACGAGATCGACATCGAGTTGTACAACGACGGAAGCCGGCGAGGGATTCTCACCGCCTGGCGTGATGGCCGCCGGCTTCGGTCGCAGGACATCCTGCTCCCCTTTGATCCCGCGGCCGCCCTCCATGACTACGGGATTGCGTGGGAAGCCCGCTCGCTTGTCTTTACCGCCGACGGAGCCGAGCTCGCGCGGTGGCAGGATGGCTACCCGCGCCGGCCCATGCGCGTGATCCTCAACACCTGGTGGCCAACGTGGC
Organism: Gemmatimonadales bacterium; assembly: GCA_038233745.1. GTDB lineage: Bacteria > Gemmatimonadota > Gemmatimonadetes > Gemmatimonadales > Gemmatimonadaceae > AG11. The sequence goes on along the minus strand of JBBSVF010000099.1, from coordinate 4,255 downwards.
TCGAGTGCTCGCCGCTATCCACGGCTCGCCACCTGATCGTCGAGCGAATCGGCCTGCCGCAGTAGCCTGCAGTTCGCTTGCTGCCTCCCGGGGCGAGCGATAGGTTTCGCGGGCTCCACTCTCACCTTCATTCCCCGGACTTCTGCATGGCGAGCTATCGTTACGCGACGCGTCCCAGCGACGGCGACGCGATTGCGTTCGAACACGGGAAGCTCAGCGTTCCCGCACATCCGGTCATTCCGTTCGTCGAGGGCGATGGCACCGGGCCCGACATCTGGCGCGCCTCGGTGCGCGTCTTCGATGCGGCCCTCGAGAAGGCCTATGGCAGCGAGCGGAAGGTGAGCTGGATGAAGGTGTTCGCCGGCGAAGAGGCCCACGCCAACCATGGTGAATGGCTCCCGGACGAGACCCTCGAAGCCTTCAAGGAGTTTCGTGTCTCCATCAAGGGACCGCTCTCCACCCCCGTGGGCGGAGGTATTCGGTCGCTCAACGTGACGCTTCGCCAGGTCCTGGATCTGTATGCGTGCATCCGGCCCGTGCGCTACTTCGAGGGCGTCGGCAATCCCATGAAGGAGCCCGAAAAGCTGAACGTCGTGATCTTTCGCGAGAACACGGAAGACGTGTACGCCGGCATCGAGTGGAAGGCCGGATCGCCCGAGGCCGAGGAGCTGGCCGAGTTCATCCGGACGAAATACGGCAAGCAGATTCGCGCGCACAGCGCGATCGGCATCAAGCCCATGAGCGAGTTCGGATCCAAGCGTCTCGTGAAGATGGCCATGCAGTACGCCATCGCGAACGGACGCCGCTCGCTGACGCTTGTGCACAAGGGCAACATCATGAAGTTCACAGAGGGGGCGTTCCGTGACTGGGGCTACGAGGTGGCCACCACGGATTTTCCGGGACAGTTCTGCACCGAGGCGGATCTGACGAAGGCAGGCGCCTCCGCGCGCGCCGACTGCCTGGTGCTGAAGGACCGCATCGCCGACGCGATGTTCCAGCAGTTGCTCCTGCGCCCTGATGAGTACGACGTGATCGCCACACCCAATCTGAATGGGGATTACATCTCCGACGCCGCCGCGGCGCAGGTGGGCGGACTGGGCCTGGCCCCGGGTGGCAACGTGGGCGACGGCGTCGCCGTGTTCGAGGCCACTCACGGTACCGCGCCGAAGTACGCGAACCTCGACAAGATCAATCCGGGCAGCGTGATTCTCTCCGGCGTCATGATGTTCGAATACATGGGATGGAAGGAGGCAGGCGCCCTCATCGTGAAGGGACTGGAGAACGCCATCAAGAGCCGGAGGGTCACGTACGATCTCGCACGCCAGATGGCCGGCTCTACCGAAGTGAGCACGTCGGCTTTCGGCGATCAGATCATCGCAGGCATGTCGGCGTGATCGTTGCCGCTCCTCTCTCCTCGCTGCTCCCGTCATGAAGCTTTCGCTCGATAGCTCCACCGCAGGCGCCTCGGCGCACAACACTCCATTGCTTGTCGTCCTGATGGCCGTTGGCGATGCACTCCCCGCAGATCTGGGCGGAATCGACACGGAACTCGGGGGCGCCCTCGGACGCGCACTCGAGCGCAGGGACTTCCGTGCCGGTCGCGACGAGACGCTGCACCTGCTCGGCACTGGTGGCGTGCAGCGCGTGCTGCTGCTTGGCATGGGGCCCGCCACCCTGAGGCGGTCTGCGCTGCGACGCGCAGGCGCCATCGCCGCGCGACAGGCGGGCAAACTCGGTGTGGGCGAGATGAGTGTGCTGGCAGGCACGCTCGACGCCGCCGAAGTCGAAGCGCTCGTCGTGGGGCTCGCCGCCGGTGCGTGGGACTACCTGGACACGAAGACGCTCCCTCCCGAGGACGAACGCCGCGCGCCCTTGAGCCGGGCCACGATTCTCGGTGCCGATGCAGCAGTGCTCGACGCGGGCCTCGCATCGGGACTCGCCATCGCGGAGGGCCATTCACTCGCCCGCACGCTGGGGATGATGCCCGGCAACCTGTGCACTCCTGAGTTCCTCGCAGATACCGCGCGGGACATTGCGTCGCGCCACGGACTCGATGTCACGGTGCTCGGCCGGAGCGAGATGGAAGCACTGCGCATGGGCAGCCTGCTCTGTGTGGCGCAGGGCACACCGCAGGATCCGAAGCTCATCGCCCTCGAGTATCGTGGTGGCGCGGAAGGCGCCAAGCCGGTGGTGCTGGTGGGCAAGGGACTCTGCTTCGACTCGGGCGGCATCTCCATCAAGCCCGCGCAGGGGATGGAGTGGATGAAGTTCGACATGTGCGGCGCGGCGGCTGTCCTGGGGGCGATGGAGAGCATCGCGCGCCTCGGCCTCAAGGTGAATGTGGTGGGGCTCGTTGGCTCCACCACCAACATGCCATCCGGCACCGCGGTCAAGCCGGGTGATGTGGTGCGGGCGATGTCCGGCGCATTCATCGAGATCATCAACACCGATGCCGAAGGACGTCTGGTCCTCGCCGATGTGCTCACGTACGCGAAGCGATACGAACCCGCCGCCGTGATCGACGCCGCCACCCTCACCGGTGCCGTCGTGATGGCCCTCGGGCACACTGCCACCGGCGTCATGGGCAACGACGCGGCGCTCGTGCAGGAAGTGTTGGCCGCCGGCACCTCGGCTGGAGAGCCCGGCTGGGAGTTGCCCATGTGGGATGACTTCAAGGAGCTCATCAAGTCCGACGTTGCGGACATCAAGAACTCGGGCGGACGCGCAGCCGGCACGATAACGGCCGGTCAGTTTCTGGCGCATTTCACCGGCGACTATCCGTGGGTTCACCTGGATGTCGCCGGAACGGCGTACACCGAAGCCGACCTCGTCACCGTGCCCCGCGGTCCCACCGGAGTGCCCGTGGGGACCTTTGTCGACTTCGTGCGGGGACGCGCCGGGTGACCCTGCGTCGACTGCACCTTGTGGTACTCTTCGGCCTCGGCGTGCTCGCCGGGGCCGTTTTACCGCGACAAGCCGGTGCACAGGCGCCGGTGCCTCACGACACCGTGAGCGGCCGACGCGATACGGTGCGCACGCGAGTGGATACGGCGGGAGGACGACGCAATCTTCCGCCCGCTGGTCCTGACACGATTCGCGTTCCTGCACCGGCGGGTGCGGACTCGATGATCAGGAACGACTCGATCATCCAGGGCATCGTGCCGCTGCCAAAGCAGGCGATCCGCCTGGACACCCTCAAGGCACCACTCGCCCGGGCCAATGTTCCCCCGATCCTGGAGATCGGGACGCCGCGCATCTACGATCGTGCGGCGCTCTTCGCCACCGGCGCACTGACGATGTCCGATCTTCTGGCGCGAGTGCCGGGGCTCACGGAACTCTCCACCGGCTTTCTCGCGGCGCCCGTGATCGTGGCATCGCAGGGAAATCCCCGCGCCATCCGACTCTTCCTGGACGGACTGGAGCTCGACCCGCTGGATCGACGCGCACGCGGAATGTCACCGGTCAACGACCTTCCCATCCACGCACTGGAGGAAGTGCGCATCGAGCGCGGACCCGACGAGACTCGCGTCTACGCCCGCACATGGCGCGTGAATCGTACGACGCCGTATACCCGCGCCGATATCGCCACCGGCGACCAGAACACCAACGCGTATCGCGCCTTCTTCGGCCGACGCTACTCGCACGGCGAGGCGCTGCAGGTGTCGGCCGAGCAGTTCAGCACCCAACCGGTGCGAGCGCTCCCCTCATCGGACGGGAAGCATCTGATGCTCCGGGCCGGGCTGGCCAAAGCCGCCTGGAGTGTCGACGGGTTTGTCGAGCGCACGGATCGAAATCGGGCTCCGTGGACCGGCGTCGGCAACTCGCGCGAAACCGTCGACACCGTGGCCAGTCTGGAGGCCGCACGGAATACATCGTATCTCCGGCTGGCGAACGGTGATCCTGAGGTCGGACGGTGGATTCAGATGATCGCGTCCGCGCACGACTATCGAGCATCGGCGCGTCAGACCACCAGTCTCTACACGCCCACCACAACGACAGATACCACGACGATTCCGGACTCGACGTCGTTCGAGAGCCAGTACGTGCTCACCGGCGGGCTCACGACGCGCGGCGTGCACCTGAGTGCGCTCGAGCGTGTTCGCGTGGGCGGCGGGCGCACGTCGCATGTCCTCGGCGCGCGAGCGTCGAGCGCTGTGGGGCCCCTTTCGCTCAGCGCGCTGGTGGACGGTCGCTCGTACATCACACCCGCCCGCGCGGAACTCGCGGGGCAGCTTACCCCGCATGACCGAGTGTC
>JBBSVF010000098.1:0-10268 GCA_038233745.1 Gemmatimonadales bacterium | reverse complement strand
GGAGGGCCGGATCGTCGAGAATACCGGCGATCACCTCCGCGGCGTGCATCACCTCCGGCGCGGACACGTCGCGGTGCGTAACCGCACGAATCCTGGTGCTGTGCCACACGCTCACCAGCACACCCTCGGCCCGGGCACGCTCGGCGACGGCGGCACTCTCCACGCGCGGCGGCAGATCCACCATCACGATGTTGGTGTCCGGCGCCACCACCCGCACGCCGGGCACTGCGGCAACGCGGTCGGCGAAGCCCCGGGCGTTCTCGTGGTCCTCGCGCAGACGATCGCGATGATGTTCGAGCGCGTATATCGCAGCGGCGGCCAGCATGCCGGACTGCCGCATGCCGCCCCCGAATCGCTTCCGGACCACGTGCGCCTGGCCGATGGTGGCGTCGTCTCCCACGAGGATCGCCCCGACCGGGCACCCAAGGCCCTTCGAGAAACTCAGCATCAGCGTGTGCGTGCAGGCGGCGAAGTCCCGCAGCGGCGTGCCGGTAGCGACGCTGGCGTTCCAGAGGCGGGCGCCGTCCATGTGCACCGGAAGCCCGTGTTCGTCGGCCACCTCGCGTATGGCGCGCAGGTCCTCGAGCGTCGTCACCTTGCCCCCCGCGCCGTTGTGCGTGTTCTCCACGCAGACGAGACTCGCCGTGGGGGCATGGATGGACGCCGGACGCATGGCGCGATGCAGATCGCCGGCATCCATCACCAGCCGGCCGTCGGTGGCTGGGACCGGGCGCACCTGCAGTCCGCTGAGTGCGGCCGCACCGGCCATCTCCCAATGGATGATATGCGCGTTCGCGTCCAGCAGCAGCTCCGTGCCCGGGCGCGAGAGCACCGCGATGCCAGCCTGATTGGCCATGGTGCCGCTGGGAAAGAACAATGCCCGCTCGCGGCCCATGAGGCCGGCGACGCGAGCCTCCAGCGCGCGCGTGGTGGGATCGCCGTCCAGGACGTCGTCACCCAGCTCCGCGCTCAGCATGGCCTCGCGCATTGCCGGCGTGGGAAGGGTCACGGTGTCGGAGCGGAGATCGATGCGCATGCAGTCTGGATGAGGAGGACGCGAGGGGACATGCGAGAACGGCACCCCGGAGAATACCGGAGTGCCGTTCGATGCTGCAGTCACTGCGCCAGCGTTACGGATTCTTGACCGTGACGGTAGGCACCTTGACTTCCGTCTTCTTCATCCCAGCGACAGGCTTCTGGATGATGATGGTGTCGGGACGGGTTCCGACGACGGGCGTGCTGATGGTGTCCGTCCGCATGCCCATATCGATATCGGGTGTCGTGACGGTGTGCGTGTCAGTGCCGATCGTGGGGGTCACGGCCTGGTACTCGTTGTCGCCAGTCTTCTTGCACGCGGCCAGCGGCAGCGTGAGAAGAGCGGCGGCGATGATCATGTTGCGCATTGGGGGGCCTCCCTGAAGTGGTAGCGCGTTCATACGTGCCCAAAGCAACCTTCGCGCCAAAGGCTCTGCTCGGCAGAAAATGTTCGTCCGTCAGTCGAGAAACACCTCGCGCTGGCGCTTGCGTGTGCGGCGGAGCTCGTACACCTGTCCCACCTCGCCGCCGAGGATGAAAATGAGGGCGGCATAATACACCCACACGATCACCACGACCACGACCGCCACGGTGCCGGCGTAGAGCGAGCCGGGATTGAACGCGCTCACGTACGACGCAAATGCGAACTTCGCGATCTCGAACATCGTGGTGGTAAAGAGGGCGGCCACCCACGCGGCTTTGGTACGCACCCGGCGGATGGGCAGGTACTTGTAGAGCGAGAAAAACATCAGCGCCAGCAGCGTGCTCGCCATCAGATGGGTGCCGAGTGCGCGGGCATGGCCCATGACGTCGTGCCGGATACCCAGGTCCTCCAGCACACGAAAGCTGCTGTTGGTGGCGAGCAGCGCATAGGTACTGATCAGCGTGTTGCCCGTGATCAGAACTGTGGACAGGATGGTGATCTTGATATCGAACAACTTGCCGGCGATGATGCTGCGCTCGTTCTCGATGTCGAAGACGAAGGCGAGCACGGTGCGGAGTGATCCGAAGAGTCGCGTGGAAAACCACACGAAGCCGATCGCGCTCCAGACGCCGAGGCGGGAATGGCTGTCGAGGATCTCGGTGAGAAGCTTCCGCGCCGGCGCCCCCATCGTATCGGAATGGGCCGGGAGCAGCTTGTCCAGGTAGCGCGTGACGACATCGTAGGCGTTGGCCGACGACTTGTCGAGCAGGAATGTCAGGAACCAGACGAGGAGCAGGACGAAGGGGACTGCGGCCAGGAGGATGTTGAAGGCGATTCCGCCGGCGAGGAAGAGGACATTGTCTTCGCCGGCGTTATCCCAGACGCGCTTCGCGTAATCGCGCAGCGCCCAGCCGGCGCTGACGATCCACGGCCGTGAGCTGCGCGCTCGCGGTTCGATTGGAGCGCTCGTTCCAGCGGGCTGGCTCAGACCTGCCGATCCACGAACGGCGCCGTCGTTGTGGTGGTGCCCGTGCGCGATGTCCGGGCGACGTCCGCGCCGGCGCGATAGGCGGCCTTCGTCGCGGCCAGCTTCAGTTCCAGCTCGTCACGAGCGTCGGCGGCGGCCTCGCGTCCCGCGTCCATCGCGCGAGCCACCTGTGAGCGCTTCTGCTCGATGGCGAACCGTGCGTTCTCGATCTGTTCCTCCACGCGAGCGCGGGCCCCCTCGAAGCTGTCGGCCACCTGGCCTGTGGCGTCCTCGACCACGCCGCGCACGGTATCGCCGGCCACGCGCGCTCGGCGGCGAATGTCGCGTCGCGTTTCCTCGCCGGAGCGAGGGGCGAACAGCAGGGCGACGCCCGCGCCGACCAGCAGGCCGAGCATCAGGTTGCCCACCCCACCATCGGAATGTTTCTCGATGACGATATACGGCTCGTCGTGATCATCGTGGTGCATGTCGCGCTCCTCGGGGATCGGGCCTATCGGCCCTTCTTGGTGGACGCCTTCTTCGCGGTGCTCTTCCGTGCGGGCGCCGCTGGCGCCTTCTTCGCCTTCGACCCACTCTCGGCTCTGGACCTGGCCTTCACTGCGCGATCATCAGCCGGTGCGGCGCTGCGGGGCGTCGGTGCGGTTCCGGCGTCGCCGTTGATGAGCGCAAGCATTTCCCCGCGCACATCCTGTTCCGGAATCCCGAGCACCTTCGCCGTGCGTGCCGCATCACCGGAACTGTTGGCGAAGGTCCGGAGCACCAGTTGCTGGCGCGCCTCCCCCGCCGTGGTGCCGACCGGGATGGTGAACGACGAGGACATTTCCCCGCCATTCCGGAGATGCCGGGGGATGATATCGCCAGGGCCGATACTGGAACTGCGCGACATGATCACCGCGCGTTCCACGGCGTTATTCAGTTCGCGCACGTTGCCGGGCCAATGATAGCTCATGATCCACTCCCAGGCCGCGTCCTCGAAGCTGGTGATCGTCTTGCCATTCTGCTGGGCAAATCGCCCCAGGAACTCCTTCGCCAGCAGCTGGATGTCCTCCGCGCGATCCCGCAGTGGGGGCAGGTCGATCTCCACCACGGCCAGGCGGTAGTAGAGATCTTCCCGGAGTTCGCCCTCCGTGATGGCCTTCTGCAGGTTCTTGTTCGTGGCCGCCACGATGCGGATGTCCACGCTGATCTCCTTCTTGCCGCCCAACCGGCGTATCTGCCGCGTCTCGATTGCACGCAGCAGCTTCACCTGGATGTCCGTGGGCATCTCCGCCATTTCATCCAGGAAGATCGTCCCGCCACTCGACATCTCGAAGGCTCCTGCCTTCTCGTTCGTCGAGCCGGTGAACGCGCCCTTCTCGTGTCCGAACAGCTCGTTTTCGAGGATTTCCTTGGGCAGCGCCGCGCAGTTCAACGCGAAGAACGGCCCTTTGGCCCGGTCGCTCTTGGTGTGGAGTGCGCGCGCGACGAGCTCCTTGCCGGTGCCGCTCTCGCCCAGGATGAGCACACTCGCCGTGGACGGTGCGACGGCCTCGATCACCTGATAGACCGACCGCATGGAATCGCTCTGCCCGGTGAGCTCTCCGTAGTGCGTGAGCCCCTCGAGACGGGACGAGAGTTCGCGATTCTTCTGCTGCACCTGATACTTGTCGAGCGCCTTCGGAATGAGCGCCTTCAGGCGATTCAGCTTCTCCGCATTCAGCGGCTTCTCGATGTAGTCGTACGCTCCCACCTGCATCGCCTGCACCGCAGAGTCCACGGTGGCCTGCCCGGTGATGATGATGGCTTCGGTGGGAATCTCGCGCAGCTGCAGCTCGCGCAGCAGCGCCAGCCCATCGAGCTTCGGCATCTTCAGATCCGCGAGCACCACGCCGTAGCGTTCTGCGGCGAGGGCGTCCAGCGCCTTCTGGCCGTCCGCCACTACGTCCACCACGTACCCGGCGTCCTCCAGAATGGCGCTGAGGCCGGTGGTGATCGCGGCTTCGTCGTCCGCTATGAGAATCTTCGGATGCTTCATCAGGTCTCGAGCAGTGTCATGTTGACCGCGTCATCAGACGCGGGGAAAGGCGATGGCGAGTGCGGTGGGTGATGCCGACCAGGTGATCCGGGAGTCACTGAGCGCCGCAATGGCTTCGTGAGGCATCACCACGGGTGCCCCTCCCTCGATCACGACACGAACGTACGCGTCGTCATTCGTCACCACGCAGTGCAGATCCGCCGGCGCGCCACCCTGCCCCTCTGCTGAAAGATACTGCAGGAGCGGCGCGAAGACGGCTACCCTGGCCGCGGTCCCGTCCGCGAGCGCGCTCACTGTTGCGTCGGCGTCGATACGGGCCGCCACAGTGGCCGCTCCCGCAGTGGGCGCGGCGCTGAGCAGCACGGCGGCGCGGCCCACCAGCAGGCCGATGTCCACCGGGGTGCGCTCCATGCGGGACAATCCGAGGACCGCCTCGATGAGCAGCACCAACCGGTCGATCTGCTGTGACGCCGCATCGGCGAAAGGCGCGAGCGCAGACGCGGCCACTCCCTCACGCGAGGTCCGGCCCCGGATTACCTCGACATTCACGGACACGCCGTTGAGCGCGTCCTTCACCTCGTGCGACGCGCGCCCGACCGCCGTCTGCAGCAGCGACGCCCAGAGCGCTCCGAGCTCCGCCGAGGGCGCAACGTACTCCACTAGTCGGACAGGTCTGCGTCGTCTGGTGCGGCCGCGAACGCGGGGGTGGCATCGGCCGGCAGGGGCCGGTGCACACTCGCCGGCGTGGTGAACCGCGCGACGATCTCCGCGGTATTTCCGATGGCAAGCTGCTCGAAGAGGAACCGGAATTTTCCGTCGTACATCCTGCCCACGGCGGATTTCACGGAGTCATCCAGATCCCACAGCCGCTGCTTGAATGGGCCGAGTGCCTTCTTGCGCGTCTTGTAGAAGAACTGCTCGTCGCTGTCGGTCGCCTTTCGTTCGTCCGTCGCATTCTCCCGCAGCCAGCCGTAGATCTCCTCGCGGAGCGACGTCGGCAGGGACTCGTACAGCATGTTCTGAAAGTTCGTCGCCAGATGAATCTCGGCGGTCTCGCGCTTGGGGACGTTGTTGAAGGCGGTGTCGGGCAGCGTGGATGCGCCGTGCTGCACGGCGCCCGCCAGCCCGTACTCGTCGCGAGCCACCCGGCTCAGCGTCTCGAGGGTATCCAGATCCAGCTGCACATCGGCGATGCTGCCGTCGGACAGCACCACGCCGCCGTGGGAGGTGCCACTCTGCACGCTGATCTTGGAAAGTCCTTCCATTCCGGCGGGCAGGAGCCCGGTAAACCCGTCCATGTAGGCGCGGAGTTCCTCGACGGTGGAGTTCTCCGTGCCCACTTCGCCGATCTCGCCACCCACGGAGATCGTGATGCCCGCGGGCTCTGCTGCACGCACCTCGCGAAGGATCTCGATGCCGATCTCGTAGTTGAGTCGCTGCTGTTCCGCCAACGAGTCCTTGGCGAGATCCACGATGGTGGAGGTATCGATGTCGATGTTGTAGAAGCCGGCGCCCACTGCCTCGCGCACGAGCGCGACGACCGCCGCCACTTCCGGCTGGGGAGCCGAAGCGAACTTCTTGTGGTTCACCTGGAAATGGTCGCCCTGGATGAACAGCGGCCCGCGAAAGCCCTCACGCAGCGCTGCGCCGATCATCACGGCGACGTATTCGGCAGGACGCTGATCGGTATAGGCGATTTCGGAGCGCGCGATCTCGAGCAGAAACGCACCGGCCTTCATGGCGATGGCAGTACGGAAAATGGACCGAGCCGTGTCGTATGATGCGCCGCGCACGTTGATGGCGGGTACAGTGAAGCCCGACACCTCGCCACGACCGCGGGCCAGGTAGAGATCGTGAATGCTGGCGGGTTGCACTCCCACGGCCTGTCCGATCTCCCAGAGCATCCAGCGAGCATGCTCGCGCGCGTGCGGCGCACCAAAGACCGCGGTGCGCACCAGCTCGTCCATGCGCGGCGACGCGAGGGGAGCCGCATCGGTAACAGTCACCTGCCCCGATGCGATGGTCACGGCATCGCCGAAGAGAGTCGTCAGCGCTTCGATGTCGTGCATTGATCCCTCACAAATATGCTGTCAGAAGGTGCTGGCTCCGGAACCTCGGGAGCAACATGGCAAACTCGCCGGGTGGCGCGCCACCGGCAAGGGCTGCTCAGCGTTGATCGCGCAGGACGAGTATCGGCAGACGGTCCCGATCCCGCGGATCGTCATCGCGTGTTCCTAGAGCGTGATCGTGAGTCCATCAAAGGCGGGGGCGACGCCGTCCGGCAGCTCGGCTTCCAGCGCCGCATGGAAGTTGTCGTGCGTGAGATGCGTGAGGTACGTTCTCGCCGCCCCGATCTCACGGGCGACCTCCAGCGCTTCCGGAAGGCTCAGATGCGACGGATGGGGACCTCGGAACAGCGCGTTGATCACGAGCACGCGGGCCCCGCGGAGCACCTCCAGCGCATCAGGCGGAACGGACTTCGCATCCGTGACGTACGCGAGATCGCCAATCCGGTAAGCATGCACCGTCGTGGATCCGTGCGGAAGGCGCACGGCGGTCACACTTGTTCCGCCCAGCCTGATGGTCTCGCCTGGCGAGAGCGCGACGGCGTATCCCTGCGGCTTCGTGGTTCCTGGCAGCGGCTGGATGGCGTCGTCGAAGATGTAGTCGAAACGCTGCTGCAGTTGCGCCAGCATGTCCGGCGCGCCGTACATCGGCAGGTGGGTGTCGCGTCGCGCCGTGATCGCGCGCAGATCGTCGATGCCGTGCACGTGATCCGCATGGCCGTGCGTGAACAACACCGCATCCACCCGGCGCAGTCCGGCGCTGATGAGCTGCAGCCGCAGCTCCGGCGGAGTATCGAGCAGCAGCACGGTGCCGTCGTCAGTCTCCACCGCGGCACCCACACGGGTGCGCCGATCCCTGGGATCAGTGGAGCGACAGACGGCGCAGTCGCAACCCAGCTGCGGAACGCCGAAACTCGTGCCCGTCCCCAGGAAGGTGAGCTTCACACCGTCTCCACCTTCATCAGGTTGGTAGTTCCTGGCACATCGAAGGGAACGCCCGCGGTGACGACCACACGATCGCCCTCGCGCGCCAGGCCACGGGTGCGCACCGCCTCCAGTGCGAGCTTGACCATGTCCCAGTAGGTGTCGCAATGCGGGACGAGGCAGGGTATCACCCCCCACACCAGCGCCAGCTGCCGGTAGGTGCGCTCCTGATCGGTGAGCACCAGGATCGGTACCCCAGGGCGATGCGAGGCGACGATGCGCGCCGAGAACCCACTCTTGGTGAACACGATCAGGGCCGGCGCACCGAGGCTGCGCACGGCCGAGGTGGCCGCGCCTGCAATCGCGTGTTCCGTGGACAGGGCGAGCTCGGTACTGCCGCGGTCATCCCGCGGGGGCCGGGGATGTCGCTCGATCTCGGTGATGATGCGCGTCATGGCCTCCACGGCGAGGCGCGGATACTGCCCCGCCGCCGTCTCCGCCGACAGCATCACGGCGTCCGTGCCGTCGATGATCGCGTTCGCCACGTCACTCGCTTCCGCGCGCGTGGGACGCGGGTGCGTGATCATGGACTCGAGCATCTGCGTGGCAGTGATCACCGGCCGGCCCAGGCGATTGCACAGGGCGATGATCTGCTTCTGCGCAATGGGCACCTGTTCGAATGGCAGTTCGACGCCCAGATCGCCGCGCGCCACCATCACGGCATCGGAGGCGCGCACGATGCTCTCGATATTCTCCAGCGCGCTGTCCTTCTCGATCTTCGCCACCACGAGCATCCCGACGGGGATCTTCTCACGCAGCTCGGCGACATCGCCGGCGCGGCGCACGAAACTCAGTGCCAGATATTCCAGCTCGTGCTCGACGGCGAACGCCACGTCGGCCCAGTCCTTCTCGGTGATGGATGGCGCGCTCACCGCCACACCCGGCAGGTTCATGCCCTTGTGGCTCTTCACGAGCCCGCCGTGGAGGACGCGCGCCGTCACGCTGCGCCCGGTAACGTCAAGCGCCACCAACTCGATCAACCCATCGTCGATGAGGATGCGATCGCCGACGTTCACGTCATCACAAAGATGATCGTACGTCGTGGGAAACTCGCCGGGCCCCGCACCGTCACCCGCGATGAGGACGACGTCCTCGCCGTCCTCCACCGTGCGCGGCACATCGAGATCGCCGATCCGGATGCGCGGTCCCTGCAGGTCGCCCAGAATGGCCACCGGCCGTCCCAACTCTTCCGCCGTTTCGCGCACCAGCGCAACGGTGGCGGCATGCTGCTCATGCGTGCCATGCGAGAAATTCAGGCGCGCCACGCTCAGGCCCGCCTCCATCAGACTCCGGAGCGCTTCGCGCGTGGCCGTGGACGGGCCGAGGGTGCAGACGATCTTGGTGCGTGGGTAGGGCACGGCGCGGGTCAGTGGGTTGCGGAAGCGCCGGTGTCGAGAGCGCCGCGCTTGCGCTCGAGTCCGGCGATGAGCGAATCGAAGCTCTTCTGGAAGCTCGCGAGGCCCTGCGAGAGCAAGGTGTCGGTGACGTCCGTCATGTCGACGCCGGCGGCCGACAGTTCCTCGAAGGTCGTGCGCGCACCGGCAACATCGGCGTCGACAGTGCGCTTCACCTCACCATGGTCGGCAAAGGCCTCGATCGTGGCCGGCGGCATTGTGTTCACCGTGTCCGGGCCGATGAGCTGCTCCACGTACATCACGTCGCGATAGGCCGGATTCTTGGTACTGGTACTCGCCCAGAGCGGTCGCTGCACCCGCGCGCCACGCCCGGCAAGCGCCGCCCACCGCGGCGAGGAGAACTGCTCCTGAAACAGTGCGTAGGCGAGTTGAGCGTTCGCGACGGCCGCACCACCGCGCAGCGCCAGCACTCGATCACGGTCCGCTCCCTGCAGCGCATCGGCCTTCGTCTCCAGGCGCTTGTCCACCTCGGTATCGACGCGGCTCACGAAGAAGGACGCGACGGACGCGATGCGATCGACCGGCTTGCCCGCAGCAACGCGCTCCTCGAGGCCACTCATGTAGGCGTCAATCACGCGACGGTGGGCCTCGACGGCGAAGAGCAGCGTGATGTTCACATTGATTCCCGCGGCAATCAGCGTGCGCACAGCGGTAGCTCCTTCCGCCGTGCCCGGCACCTTGATCATCACGTTGGGCCGGTCGACCATTGCCCACAGGCGTTGCGCCTCGGCGACCGTGGCATTCGCGTCATTCGCCGACGCGGGCGAGACTTCGATGCTCACGTAGCCATCCGCAGCATCCGTCGACTCGTACACCGGCATGAACACATCGCACGCCGCGCGCACGTCGCTGGTCTCCACGAGTTCGAAGAGTCCCATGGCCGTGCTGTCGGCCGGTGCCGTTCGGAGCTCGTCGTCGTACGCGGCACCTTCCGCCAGCGCCTTCTCGAAGATCGTGGGATTGGACGTCATGCCCGTGAGCGACTCATCGCGGATCCTTCGCTCGAGAGCGCCACTGCGCAGAAGATCGCGATCGATGAAGTCCAGCCAGATCGACTGACCGGCGTCATGGAGTTGCTGCAGATGATTGTCTGACATCAGAGTCCGGGGAGCGGGTCCATCGAGCGTCGTGCGCGCATGCGTCGAGTCTCAACATACATGACTCGCGCCGCACACGTCAGCATCGTCACCGCTTCGTGACCGGCGCTCCCTTTCGCGCGAAGCCCTCCCGCGTCATGGCGCCCCAGCTGTGCTCCTTTCGCGCGTACTTCCAGAAGCTCTTGAGCCGGAACCACACGGTCATCTGCCGATACCCCACGGTTTCGAGCACCGCAAACAGGAAG
>JBBSVF010000097.1:0-10317 GCA_038233745.1 Gemmatimonadales bacterium | reverse complement strand
GCTGCTGAGCGCCTTTTACTCCGCGCGGCTGCAGCTCCTCGCCTTTGCGCCGGGCCGACGAACGGACGATGCGGGCACCCCGCGGGCGCTGCTGGGCGAGGCGCCATCACGGCCGGAGTTGGTGAGCCTTGCACTGCTGGCTGGACTTTCGGTCATCCTCGGCGTTCTCTGGCTTCCGGGCGGCCGCCAGGTCGCCGCGCGGGCGACGGGCGCCGCGCTCGCGCCCGGCGCTGCGTGGGAGCTGGCAGTCTCCCTCGCCACCGTCGCGACTGGCGTCGGCGCTGCCTGGTTCCTCCGGCAGCGCAACGCTCTCGCTACGCTCGGCATTCCGGAGGCTGTTCGGACGCGCACGGCGGCATGGTTCGGACTTCCGTTGCTGGCGCGGCGCGTCGTCGTGCAGCCAACGCTCGCGCTTGCCCGAGCGCTGGCCGCATTCGACCGTCACTTGATCGAAGCGGGTGTGCTCCCAACACTCGCCCTTGCCCGCACGCTCGCCACGCTGGACGGTCGGGTGGTCGACGCGGGCGTACGCGGAACGGTGCGCGTGGCCGCCGTGACCTCGCGCCTGCTCGCCCGGTGGGGGGAACGGGGTATCGATGGTCTCGTGATCTTTGCCGGCCGTGCGACGTTCGCGGCGGCGCACGCGTCACGCGTGGCGGACGATGCCGGCGTCGATCGCGTGGTGGAAGGGCTTGCGCGCGACGTCGGTGTGGTCGGCGCGCAAAGCCGGCGGCTGCAGACCGGCCTCTCCCACGATTACTATCGTCTCGCCGCGGCCGGCACCGTCGTGCTCGTGCTCGTCGCCGCGGTGGCGGTCATCTTCGGACGGTAAACGCCCTGAACTTCAGCCAGTGACCCACTCACCCAAACACGCCATGCTGATCTTCGCATGCTGACGGCCGCCATCTTCGTCCCGCTCGCCGGTGCGCTCCTGATGCTGATGCTGCCAGCCGCTCGCAACCGACTGCAGCGAATGACAGCCGTTGTCGTCGCCGCCGTCCCCCTCGCGCTGCTCGTGGTTGCATGGTTCCGCTTTCACGGCGCCGGTGGCTTCGAGCAGGTCGAGGCTGTGGCGTGGATTCCGACCCTCGGCGCGCGCTACGCGGTGGGCATCGACGGCATCTCGCTCCCGCTTGCGGCGATGACGGCGCTGCTCTTCGCGGCGTCGATCGCGTACCCGGTAGACCACCGCGGGCGGGCGCGAGGGTACTATGCCCTCTTTCTGTTCCTCGAGAGTGTATCCCTCGGCGTCTTCCTCGCCGTCGATCTGCTGCTCTTCTACGTGTTCTTCGACCTCAGCATCGTGGGGATGTACTTCCTGATCGGCGCGTGGGGCCACGGGGAGGCGGCGCGGCGGGCGGCGCTCAAGTTCTTCCTCTACACCTTCGCGGGATCGCTCGCGATCCTGCTCGCGATCCTCGCGCTGTACCTGAGCAGCGGGACGGGCGGGGCTCCCCGCACCTTCGACATGGCGCGACTGATCGCCGAGCGCCCGCTCGATGGGCCGGGCACGCTACAGGTGCTTGCCTTTCTTGGATTCGCAATCGGTTTCGCGATCAAGACGCCACTCGTGCCCTTCCACACCTGGCTTCCGCCCGCCCACGTGGATGCCCCAGCGCCGGCGTCCACGATCCTCGCGGGCGTGCTCCTGAAGATGGGGACGTACGGATTCGTTCGCGTGGTGCTCGCGATGATGCCGGCGACATTCCAGCGCTTCGCCTTTCCCGTCGCCGTGCTCGCCGTGGTGAGCATCGTCTATGGCGCCCTCGTCGCGCTCGCACAGACGCACCTCAAGCGGCGGATCGCGTACACGAGCGTGAACCACATGGGCTACGTGATGCTCGGCATCGCCGCCGCCGCCGCGCTCCGCACGGGGGCAGTGGATGCGCGCAGTCTGGCTCTCACCGGCGCAACGGTGGAGATGGTGGCGCACGGCCTCATCACGGGCGCGCTCTTCCTCATCAGCGGGTCCATCTTCGCCCGCGCCGGGACGTACGAGCTCGCAGAGTTCGGCGGTCTGGCGCGCCGAGCCCCGGCGCTCACGGGAGTCACGGTGCTTGCGGCGTTCGCGAGCCTCGGACTTCCCGGGCTCGCCGGATTCGTGGCCGAGTTCCAGGTATTCGTCGGGACCTTCGCGGTGTATCCGTGGCTGGCCGCCATCGGACTGGTGGGAATCATCATTACTGCTGCGCTCTTTCTGCAGATCCTCCAGCGCGTCTTCCTTGGCGACATGCCGGAGCGATGGAGCGGCTGGCGAGACCTGAGCCGAGCCGAGCTCGCGGCGCTCGGCGCGTTGCTCGCGTTCGTCGTGGCAGTGGGTGTGGCCCCGGCACCGCTTCTCACCGTCATCGATGCGGGAGTGCGTCCGCTGGTGGCTGGCCGTTGATACTCGCGTGGCGGGCAGTCACGGGATGAACGAGATGGGGATGCCGGTGGGCGACCTCCTGCCGGAGCTGATCCTGCTCGGCGGCGCGGTGCTCGTGCTCATCTTCGCGCTCTTCGCGCCGCGCCGCCGCCAGGGGTGGGCGGCGGCGCTCGCCGCCGCGGTGCTCGTCGTGGCCACGCTGGCCACAGCGAGGATGCTCGACAGCCCGCAGCGCCTCACCTTCGCCGGCACGTACGCTGTAGACGGGGCGGCCCTCTGGGGAAAACTGATCGTGCTTGCCATCACCGCGATCGTCGTCGCGCTGTCGGTCGAGTGGTTCACGGGCGATCCGCGGCATGGCGAGTATTACGCGATGCTGCTTCTCAGCGCACTCGGCGCCGCGCTGCTCGCCGGCGCGGCGGACCTGATGCAGCTCACGCTGACGATGTTACTCGTCTCGACCACCGCCGCCGTGCTGATCGCGTATCACCGGCAGTCGCGGCGCGCGGGCGAGGCGGCGATCAAGTTCTACCTGCTGGGCGCGCTGACCAACGGCGCACTCGTTTTCGGCGTCGTCATCCTCTTCGGGCTCTCCGGAACGACGACGTTCGAGGGACTGTCTGGCGGATTGGCGAGACTCGGCAGCGCCAGCCTGCTTCCCCTCGTTGTCGCCACGGGGCTCGTGCTGGTTGGGGTGGCGTTCGAGCTGGGGGCGGTGCCGGCGCACGCGTGGCTCCCCGACGTGGCCGAGGGCGCCCCGGCGCCCGTTGCGGCGTTCGTGACCGCGGTACCGAAGATCGGCGCGCTCATCGCGCTCGCGCGTCTCGTCACCGTGTTGCCGGAGGGGGCGGCAGGGTGGCGCCCGCTCGTCGCAGTGCTGGCCGCGGTCACGATGACGCTCGGCAACGCGGCCGCGCTCTGGCAGAACGATGTGCGGAGGCTTCTCGGATGGTCGGCTGTGTCGCAGACCGGCTACGGGTTGATGGCCGTCGTCGCGCTCGGCCGGAGTCCCCTCGCCGTGCCAGCGCTCCTCTACTTCCTGGCCGCGTACGCGCTCGCCACGGTGGCCGCGTTCGGCGTCGTCGTCGAATTGCGCGGACAAGCCGACCGCGCGCGCTATGCGGGGCTCGCCGCCGCGCATCCCTGGCTCGCGCTCGCCCTCCTCGTGAGTCTCCTGTCCTTCGTGGGTATTCCGCCGCTTGCCGGCTTCGCTGCCAAACTTGCCCTCTTCGGCGCCGTGATTGACGCCGGGTACGGCTGGCTCGCTGCACTGGCCGTCGCGAACACGGTAGTCTCGGTGTTCTACTACGTGCGAGTCCTGGCGCCGGTGTATTTCGACAAGCCGCAAGGGGGGCCGCTCCCCAGGCTCGGTTCGTGGGCTGCGGGCGGCGTCGCGATCGCCACAGCGGCGGTCGTCCTGCTCGGCGTCTTGGCCAACGGGCTCCTTGCCGCCGTACGCGCGGCACTGATACTCCCGGGCTGAGGCGCACAGACCATTACGCGAGTGGCCCCTCGGTCCCGAGTAATGAGGCAGACGGATGTGCGTCCACGGCACCGCGCAGCGCCACGTACAGGTGCATACCTATCACCATTCCCAACATCGGCGCAACCCAGTACAGCATGGCTTCGGCGTCAGGCAGAGTTTCCCGTCGATCACTTTGAGCTCATTTACTCGCGCTCTGGTTTCGGCGCAGTGCCGGGCTTGGTTGCACGCACGAACCCGCTCATGAACTTCCCGTCGATCTCCGTCGAGAGCCTCTCGACGTCGAGTCCCGTGCCGGCGAGGAAGGCGGCGGCATCCTCCGCCTGATAGATACGAGTGGGCTCGATACTGGGGTTCTCGAAGCCCACATCGCGGAGGAGCGAGAGGAACTGCTGCTCCTCGAGGGCCCCCGCCACGCAGCCGATCCAGAGTTCCATGCTCTTCCGGACTTCAGGGGGCGTCTCGCCGCGCACGATGACGTCGCTGACCGCGAAGCGTCCGCCCGGCTTGAGCACGCGGAACGCTTCGGCGAGCACCGTGCGCTTGTCGGCCGACAGGTTGATCACGCAATTCGAGATGATGACGTCAACGGAGTTGCTCGGCAGCGGGATCGATTCGATCTGCCCGCGCAGAAACTCCACGTTCGTTACGTTGGCGTCCTCGGCATTCTGCTTCGCCAACGCGAGCATGTCGTCGGTCATGTCCAGGCCATAGGCTTTGCCGGTGGGTCCGACGCGGCGCGCCGAGAGGATGACGTCGATGCCGCCGCCAGAACCGAGGTCGAGCACCACCTCGCCGGGCTCGAGCTGCGCGAGTGCCGTGGGGTTGCCGCAGCCGAGTGAGGCGAGGACTGCCGCCGATGGGAGCTGGTCTGTTTCTCCCTTTGCGTACAGGTTTGCCGTGATGGGATCGACCGTTCCGTCGAAGGCCGCGCCACCGCAGCACGAGCTCACCGGGCCGCAGCAGGAGGATTTGGCACCTTCTGCCGCCCGGCGTGCGGCATCGCCGTACTTCTCACGGACAACAGTGGTCAGGTCACTCACAGAAGACGTCATCACGGTGTGGCTCCTCAATCAGGAAGTGTTGATAGTCAGGGGGGAATTCCGCGTATTGGGCGTATAGATGACCACACATCAGCTGCAGCAGCGTCTGGACGACGGTCCGTTGATCTTGCTGTTCGAGGTGCGCAGCACCCCGTTCCAGTCCGTCATTCGGGGCAGGAGCTGGACGACGAGGTCGTGCGCTTCCTCCAGCGCGTCTGGGACGATCGTGTAATACGACCAGCGCCCCTCCTTCCGGTCCTCGACCAGTCCAGCGTCCTTGAGGACCCGCAGGTGGAAGGAGAGTTTGGACTGCGCCATGTCCAGCTCGTCCTGCAGGTCGCAGACGCACCGCTCGCCGCCGCGAAGCATGTCGAGCGCGGCAAGGCGGGAGGCGTCCGACAGCGCATGAAAGAGAGCGACGGCGCGGTCGAGGTCGGGAGCAGTGGCGGTGGCCATGAGCGAAGTATGAACAAGTTTTCTTGATACGTCAAGCCAGCATGAGGCTGCGCACCCGGCTGGCCGCGAACATGCGGTTGGAGATGAGATGATTCAGGCTATGTCGATGAACATGCAACGGTGATTTCCCCATGACATTCAAAGGCGTTACCGCGGCCAGCGCCGCCCTGCTCGTCATGCAGATTGCGTGCGGTGGTTCTCAGGATCGACGCGCCGACACGCTGGCGGCCGACACGCTGGTGTCGGACGTGAAGGCCGCTTCGCTTCCGGTCGCGAACCCGGCGCTCGCTGCCGTGCCACCGCGCGACACGGTCAGCATGTACCCGCTCACGTGGACCGTGGACATCGTGCTCGAGCGACTCGTGAGCGCCGGTCTTTCGCCGAGACTCGGCGGGGCCGTGAAGGAGAAGTTCATGTCATTGCCCGGGACGCGAGTGAGCATCCCGGGGGCGGAGCTGGAGGTGTTTGTCTACGGGAGCGCGACTATGGCGGCCCAGGACATCGATCGATTCTACAAGCTCATGCGAATGCCTGACGGGGCGCTGATGTGGAAGAAGCCGCCCGCGCTCGTGACGGCGAACAACATGGTCATCCTCGTTCTCACCGATGATACGGCGCTCCGCGAGCGGGTTCGGGACGTGCTGCATCTGTCGGA
The DNA here is from genome assembly GCA_038233745.1 of Gemmatimonadales bacterium. Taxonomy (GTDB): domain Bacteria; phylum Gemmatimonadota; class Gemmatimonadetes; order Gemmatimonadales; family Gemmatimonadaceae; genus AG11. Next base: position 4,315 of record JBBSVF010000097.1, on the reverse strand, counting down.
CGCGCACGCGTCGGCTACGGAGCGATAGTGCGTCCGCGTCATCGGGCGTAACGAAGACCAGTCGACGTACCGCGGGCTGCGCGGTATCATCCCTTATCCGCACCCAGTGAGCTCGAATGGCACCGCGAGAACGGTCAGCTGTGAAGCACGATGACGACACGCCTCGTCTGCAGGACACGCTGCGACTGTCGGCCGCCGGGAGCGGGATGATGCTCGGGGATCTCGAGCATCGCGTCCTTCAGGCGGTGTGGTCCGTGAAGCGCCCGATAACGGCGCGCGGTATCCACGAACGAGTTGCCCGCACGCATGATGTCGTGTACATCACGTGCGTCACCGTCGCCAACCGCCTGGTCGACAAGAAACTGCTCCGCCGGGACAAGAAGGACGACCTCTTTCACTACGCGGCGACGATGTCCCGCGAGGAGTTCGCGGCGTACGCATCGCGGTATGTGGTCCAGCGCATCGTGGGGCTCGGTCCTGCGGCTGTCGCGTCGTCACTCGTCGACGTGCTCGCCGAGGCGGCGCCGGAGCAGCTAGCCGAGCTCGGTCGTCTGGTGCGCCGGAAACTGCGCGATCTCGATGAGTAGCGTCGCCGGTGCGCGGTCGCTCGTTGGCCGGTCGCTGCGCGAGCGAGAGCAGAAGCGGCGACGCGCGATCCTCCTCGGGATCGGCACCCTGATCGTGCTGGGGACGAGTCCCGTCTTCGGACACCACGTGCTGTCCGGGACGGTACCAATCCTGATCGGGCGCGACCACATTGCGGGGCTTTGCCTGATCGCGCTGCATGAGTTGCTGGCGCCGGTCCATCTGGTATTTCACATCATTCTCACCAGTGGGCTAGCCTACGCCTTGTTCGACCGGGTGCGGGTCGCCGTGGCCGCCCGAAGAACGTTTCGCGCGTTCGACAGTGTGGTCGCACCTGCTGGGTCAGCGATCGCACGCGCCGCCCTCCGGGCCGGATTGTCAGGGGGCGACGTACGCGTCGTGTGTGGCCTCCCCACTCCCGCGTTCACCGCGGGCTGGTGGCGTCCGCGCGTGTACGTGGCGGCGGAGATCGCCGACGTGCTGGACGAAGAGCAGCTGACCGCCGTGCTGACGCACGAGGCGGCGCATCTTTCAAGGCGCGACCCTCTGCGTCTCTCCGTGTTACGGTTCCTGGCGAATACGCTCTTCTACCTCCCCACCTTCCGGAGGCTGGCGGAAGACGCGGCTGACGAGGCGGAGATCCTGGCGGACGACGCCGCAGCCCGCGAGCGTCCACTCGTGCTGGCGGAAACGCTGGTGGTTCTCGCGACGGCGTTTGCGGGAAGGAGCAGGGCGTGCGCGACGTCCGCCATGTCACATGGTGCAATCGCCGTGGGCTTTCAGAGCCTCGGACTGATTGATCGACGGGTGCGCCGCCTGATGGGTGAGGATGTCCCGATCAGAACGCACGTGACGGCCGGCTCCGTCGCAGGTGCAGGCGCGCTATTGACGGTCATCGCATTGTCAGGGCTGATCATGGCGCATCCGTTGCCCGCGGAGCCGGCGACGAGCAGTCACGCTACCGCCGTGTCGCACACACAGGGAGGGCGCGTGTCTGACGGCGCAGCGCACTGTCATCACCAGGGCGAGATGGCGATCGCACACCTGTTCTGCCTGGGGTTCCATCGCCACGCGGCCGGCACACCGTGTCCGCATGCCGGCCAACGCGTCATCGGCGTCTCGGCGACATAAGCCTGGCGGTATCGACACAGACCACAGACCTGGCGGTGTCGCCTTTCAGTGAGCCGTTGTCAGCGTCTCTTCGCGTTTCTTCGCTGCGCTCGATATCCGCAACGCGAGGCGACGCACCTCGGGGTGATGCAGCGTTTCCGATTGCCGGGTGACGAGTGACTGCTGACGGCGCAGGCCGCTGATCAGTTGAGCACGGTAGGCGCTGTCACCCGAGGGCTCTGCGTTTCTGGCGAGAGAATCGGCAAGACGCTGAGCCGGTGTCGCCCGCACCGGCGTATGGGAATCGCCATAGACACGCCGAAGCATATCCGCGATGGTGGTGCGCTCCGCGTCGAAGTCGGAGTCGAGGCCACTGGTGTTGCGTTTCGGGTCCATCGGCATACCCGGCTTCATTTCGTGATCGTCGTGACGCATCATCATGCGTTCGTGCACGATCGCCGCGAGTCGCTCGTGTTCGTCGAGCAGGGTCCGGAGGAACTGTTGATCGGAGTCCCGCGCCGGGGCTTCAGGGGGCAAAGGCACGACGGGACCGGCATCGACGGCCAAAACGGGCGATCCGTTCGGCACGTTCATCGCAACCGACGCTCCCGTGTTTGCCGACGCGCGCGCCGAGTCGGCGTCGTGATCGCGGGTGGTACACGCGCCTATCGCCACAACGAGGAACACAAGTGCGCTGCCGTTTCGAATACTGGTATACGAACGCATCGGGATCAGGTGGCTGGCGTGGGCCGATTTATGCGATGTAAAAGCAAGCGGTGGCCGCCTCCGCGCGGGCGGACGGATCGTGTGGTTCGGCTGGAACCGGGGAAGCGATCGGGGGGTTCCATGTTGTGCGGATCTGTCGTGGATGACCGGATCAGGCGATGCCGGACGGTTGCGGTGACAGAGGCACCACTTTACGATACATAAAATGCGCGGGAGCGCAACTGTCCGCACCACCGGGCGCGCGCACTCGTACGGATGAGCCTGAGGAGGCACTGCGTGACGGTACCACAGCGAATCGGGGGTTGGCGGGCTGGAGCTCGCACCGTGATGCTTGCCGCGACCATCGGCACGACGACCGCGCTTGTCGCCGTACCCGCGACCGCACAATGGTCCAGTACGTACGAGTCCACCTATCTCCCTGGCAGCTTCAACTGGCAGTTCCGTGAGCGTTATCCAACCGCCGATCGCCTCTTCAACGCGTTCGACTACGGACACTCGATTCTCTACGAGACGCTGTGGACGTCGCCCGACCAGGCAGTTGCGCGACTGGAATCGAAGGAGTTCGACTTCATCACCACCAGCCTGCTGCCGAAGCCGCCCCGGCTTCCACTCGTCGAGAGCGCGATCGAGCCCAACTTCGCGAAGCTGGCCCCGGAAGCGAAGGCGATGCTCGACTGGGCGCATCTGCTGCATCGGCAGATCTATGACGTGTGGGCCGATCCCTCGATCCCGGTGGCCGACAAGGACGTGAAGATCACGGAACTCGTACGCTATTACCGCAGCCGCAAGGACCTGGCGTTCAGTGCTCGGCCGAAGAGCATGGACGTGATGGACGGGCATTACTACTCACTCGCGTTCCGTCAACAGTATCCGAAGTTCAATGGGCTCATCTGGGCCTACCACTGGATGCAGGTTGGTCTGTACGAGCCGCTTCTCACCGGACGCACGGGCGCCGAGCGTGTCGAGCTCGTCGACGCGACGGTGGGTCGCCTGCGGCAAATGCTTCGCAATGCGCCGACCTCCACGCCGTACCTGATGCCGATGACGCCGGCAATCGCGCCCACCTTTGCCCGTCGCTATCCGGACGCGGGCGCGATCTTCGACAATCTGCACATGATGCACGACGTCGTCTCCGACATCCTGGTCTCAACCGAGGTACCACGGAGCGCGAAGCGGAAGGAGATTCTGGAGGCTGCTGCCACCTTCCGGAGCGACACCGCGTACGCGATCCCGTTCGAGACCTGGTTGCAGATGGGCGAGATCATGGGCCTGAACAACATGGGCGGGCCGGCGGTGCACTTCGCTGCGGCGCTCCCGCAACCGACGGTTGCCCGGGGCGCTTCGATGGCCGGCATGGTGGACATGAGTGGAATGCAGCATGGCGAGGCTGGTGCGGGGCATGGGGCGGCATCCGGTTCTGGAATGACCGGTATGCCGGGTATGGCCGGTATGGCCGGTATGGCGATGTCCGGCGACACATCCATGAGCGGCATGACGATGCCAGCGATGATGGCCATGCACGAACGCATGATGGCGGACCCGGTCATTCGCGAACGAATGATGACCGACCCGGTGCTCCAGCGCATGATGAAGCAGATGAACGCCGGCCAGTCCATGTCCGGCAGTATGGAGATGACGTCGGAGACCGCGGAAGACCACAGGCAGGCCTCCGAGTTCATCGTGCGCATGCTCTCCGATCCCACGGTGGAGCGCCGGATTCACTCGGACCCTGCGCTGGAAAAGCTCTGGATGGATCCTGATGTGCAGAAACGGCTGACAGAGCTGCGGCGAGCGAACGCAGCAAAGGATGCGGGTAATCGCGATTCGGTCAGGAGGCCCATGCCCTCGATGCCGACGGCGCGTCCGGATTCGTTGCCAGCGCACAAGCATCCAT
>JBBSVF010000096.1:0-10438 GCA_038233745.1 Gemmatimonadales bacterium | reverse complement strand
TGAGCTCGACGCCGACCGCGTTCACGCAGCTCTCGACGACCTCGTCGAGCTTGCGGCCGAGGAGCGAGGCATGGACGTCGTGCTGGTACTGGCCAACGCCGATGCTCTTGGGGTCGACCTTCACGAGCTCGGCGAGCGGATCCTGCAGACGCCGCGCGATGGAGACGGCTCCCCGCACGGAGACATCGAGTGTGGGGAGTTCCGCAACCGCCAGCTCGCTGGCGGAATAGACCGATGCGCCGGCCTCGCTCACCACCACCATCTGTGGAGGCGTGGCGAGTGTCGCGTCGCGCAGCGTGGTGCGCACAAGCGCCTCGGTTTCGCGCGAGGCGGTGCCGTTGCCGATGGCGATCAGCTCCGCGCCGCTGGACGTCACAAGACGCAGGAGCGCGGCAGCGAACCGGTCAGGCTGGTGCAGCATCCACGCATCGGTGTGGAGCACTGAGCCGGTGCGTGAGACCGCGGCCACCTTCACGCCTGTACGAAAGCCGGGATCCAGGCCGATCACGATGCGCTCGCCTGCAGGGGCCGCGAGCAGGAGCTGTTCGAGATTGCGGCCGAAGATTGTGATGGCCTCGTCGTCGGCGCGCGTCTTGAGCTCCAGGCGCAGTTCCACTTCGATGGAGAGCGCAAGCAGCCGCTTGTACGCGTCCTGTGCTACCTGCGCCAACAGCGCCGGTGCGCGTCGTCCGTGCTGCACACGCAGGGTGAGTCCGCTCACGATCTCCTCCACGGGTGCAGCGACGCTCCACGCGAGGACGCCCTCTTCCTCGCCGCGCCGGATTGCCAGGACGCGATGCGAGGGAATCGTCCCGAGCGGCTCGGAAAAGTCGTAGTAGTCCTGGAACTTGCTCACCTCCTGCTCGTGCCCCGTCGCGACCCGCGCCGCCACAGCGCCTTTGCGCCGAGTGAGATCGCGTACGAACGCGCGATGCTCTGCGTCTTCCGCCACGCGCTCGCTGATGATGTCGCGGGCGCCGGCAATGGCGTCTTCAGCGGTGGCCACCTCGCGCTCGGCGTTCACGAATGCGGCGGCCGCCCCGGGGATCTGGTCGTCGCGCAACTCGCCCGCCAGGATGCGCTCGGCCAGCGGCTCCAGACCACGCTCGCGTGCGATAGTCGCCCGCGTGCGCCGCTTCGGCTTGAAAGGGAGATAGAGATCCTCGAGCGCCTGCTTGGTGCTCACGGCGTCGAGCCGAGCGACGAGCTCCGGGGTGAGGCGTCCCTGTTCGTCGATCGACTTCCGGATGGCGGCGCGGCGGTCGCCGAGTTCGCGGAGGTACTCGGAGCGCTCGTGGATGGCGCGAAGCTGCGTTTCGTCGAACCCCCCGGTGGCTTCCTTGCGGTAGCGCGCGATGAACGGAAGGGTGTTGCCGTCCGCGAAGAGCTCGAGTGTGCTGGCGACCTGGCGAGCGGGAAGGCCGAGCTCCTGGGCGACGAGGGCGGTGATCTGGATCTGCTGGGCGTCCATCGATGTCACGAAAAGTGCCGGTGCGTGCGCTGGTGCGCGGAGGGACGCGCAAGGTGTGCGAGTTGACGCTGGCTTTCAACGGTTGACATCGGGCGCGGGAGTCGTGATTCGCGCGTCAGTCGCGGTGAATCGGGCCGGAGACTTGCACCCCCGCTCCCGCATGAGAATCGGGATCATCAGCGGCTCGGGCACTTATGAATGGCCCGGGCTGAGCGACGCACAGGCCGAGAGTCGCCGCACAGACTATGGCGACGTGCAGGTAACCACCGGACGCTGCGGTGATGCCGACGTCGTTCATGTTTCGCGACACGGCAGTGGACACGCCCGCCTGTCGAATCATGTGCAGCATCGTGCCAACATCTCGGCGCTGCTCCACGCCAAGGTGGATGCGGTGGTGTCGCTCACGCTCTGCGGCGCGGTTGCACGAGACGTGGAGCCGGGGAGCCTCATCGTGTTCGACCACTTGTACTTCCCTGCCAATCGCCTGCCCGAGGGCGATCTCTGCACCTGGTATCACGCCGCCGGCACGCGCGGCCGGGGGCACTGGATCTTCGAGCGTCCCTACAGCGACTCCGTTCGGTGGGCGCTGCTCGACGCGGCAGCACAGTGCGATGTGACGGCGCGGGATGGTGGCTGCTACGGGCAGGTGGATGGTCCCCGGTTCAACTCGCGCTCGGAGATCGCGTCGCTGGCGCTCGCGGGCGTCACCGCTGTGAGTCAGACCGCGGGGCCGGAAATCGTGCTCGCAGGCGAAGCGGAGCTGCCGCTGGCCGTGGTCGGCTTTGTCACGGATTTCGCGAATGGCGTGGCCGAAGAACCAGAGCCGGTCTCTGCATTGCTGGAGCGCATGGCGCAGAGCGGCGCGCTGTTCGCACGCCTCATGGATGCCTTCTGCCGCACACCGCAGGTCTTCGAACCCGCCGGGTTCGTGTACCGTTTCGACGATTGATCTCCCTCACTCACCTCAGGCCATGAAGCCCAACGACGACAACGGCAAACTCCCGACATCTGCACGACCGTTCCGGGTGCTCATTATCTCGGGGTCCGGACGTCGGCAGTACAACTGTCCTGGTGTGGATGCCAAGAGCCGCACGCTCATGCTGCGGATGGCGGAGCGATTGCCGCAGGAGTGGGAGATCGACTACGAGGATCTGGGCAATGTGTACGGGCGCGCCAGAATCCAGAGCTGCAATGCGTGCGTTTCCACGGCAATGTCGCTCTGTGTGTGGCCGTGCAACTGCTACGAGAAGGACAACGGTGCAGAGCCGGATCTCATGTGGAACATGGATCTGTATGCACGTCTGGATCTCGCCGATGCATGGGCGATCATCGGTCCGCACAACTGGTACGGACCGAGCTCCAATCTGAAACTGATGTTCGACCGGCTGGTGTGCATGAATGGCGGCAATCCGGACGAGTCCACCATCGATCACAAGAATCCCGAGCAGGCGATGGCGCTGGAACTCACCCCGGCGTGGAAGGAGCTGAGCGTGAACCATCTGGAGGGGCGCACCGCGGGCTTCTTCAACTATGGTGACGAGGGCGGCGACGAAATCGACGCAGATGGTCGGCCGAAGATTCTGCGTCACAAATCCTGGTTCGATCCCGAGGCCGAGCCCTTCGAGGACCAACGTCAGGCGTACGCGCCGCTCGTGTGGCAGTGCCGCTACTCCGGCATCGAGGTGCCCGACGCGCTGTGGACCTACTGCACCAGTGGGCGCTCGCGCCCCTACAGCCAGAACCAGGCGGAAGACATGATCCAGGAGGTGGAGTTCATGACCACCTTCGATGCCTGGACCGATCGATTCACGCAGTTCGTGAATGCCAAGGGCAAGGTGGAGCCCGGCCGCTGGCGCGCGTACGGCTATGAGGCGCCCGGTCATCGCTGGGACGACGTGAAACTCGCGTGGCGTGATGTGCGCATGCGCGTGGGTCGGGCCCCGGAGGGCTCGTCGCCTGAGATACAGGCTGCGCTGGGGCTGAATCAGGACACGGTGCTCTCCCGCAAGAAGAGCGAGGGCGAGCGGCTTCGGGAGTGAGCAAGGCCGTCCACCACAGGCCGTCGGTGTGCGTCGTGATCCCTGCGCTCAACGAGGCGACGCACATTGCCGCTTGCGTGCACAGCGTTCTCTTACAGGGCGTACCAGCGGAGATCGTCGTGGTGGATGGCGGGAGCACCGACGACACCCGTGCGCGGGTGCCCGCCGAGGCGCGGGTGGTGGAATCAGCGCGTGGACGTGGAGCGCAGATGAATGCCGGTGCACGCGCGAGCCGTGCCGATGTGCTGCTCTTCCTGCACGCCGACACGACTCTGCACGCGGGCGGGCTGCGTGCGCTCGTGGCGGCGCTGGCGTCGCCCGAGGTGCCGGGCGGAACCTTCACTCTCCGCTTCGACCAACCCGGGCGATTGCTCGCACTCTACGCATGGTGCACGCGCTGGCCACTGCCGCTCTTCCACTACGGTGATCAGGGCATCTTCGTGCGACGCGAGATTTTCGACGCCCTTGGCGGGTATCGCGAGTGGGCGCTGATGGAGGACGTCGACTTCCTCGCGCGGATGCAACGCGTGGGCCCGCTCGCGCTGATCGATCTGCCGGTCACCACCAGCGCCCGTCGATTCGCGCGACTCGGCGTGGTGCGTCAGCAGTTGCTCAACGCGCTGCTGATGGCGCTCTACTATCTGGGCGTCTCACCCACTCGGCTCGCGCGCTGGTATGCCACGCTGCGCTGAGCCGAGATCGGCGCTCAGCGGAGCAGCGTGCCTCTCGGCGCCTGGACCGGTGTCGCCTGCGGCGTGCTGCCATCGGGAAGCCTCCACGGCCGCGCCGGATGCAGGGGCATGGTGAGGCTCGGCATGAAGTCCACCTCATCGGCCTCGCGCAGCGCCGGCACTCCCATCGCAATCGTCTCCTGCGGCACATTCGCCTTGTACGTACCATGCAGACGATCCCAGATCGTGAGTCCGCTGGACCAGTTGGAATCCTGCTCCTCCCGCACCATCGAGTGATGTATTCCATGAAGACGTGGCGTCATGATCACCAGCGCGAGCACACGCTCCACGTCCAGTGGCAGGCGGAGATTGGAGTGATGAAAGAGCACGGAGCACATCGTGAGCCCATTCCAGCTGCGCAATGCGCGCGGCGACGCCCCGATCAGCATCACCTGCGCCGCGCGCCAGGGCACCGAGGCCAGGAACTCGCCGAAGTGGAAGCGCAGCGCGGTGCTGCTGTCCAGCGCGAGATCTGCATGATGCACCTGGTGCAGTCGATAGAGTGCAGGAATCCGGTGTTCCAGCACATGCCACCAGTAGAGCGTGTAGTCCAGGAGCACCACCGCCACCACATCCCGCAGCCACACTGGCAACGGAAGCTGCTGCACGAGCCCTGATCGTTCACGCTCGACACGCTCGGCCAGCGGCGTCACCACCGGCGTCATCGCCATGGCAGTGGCCACTGCGCCCAACCCCGCGAGCGCCAGATTGGAGATCAGGCGATCACCGCCGTGATGCTCGAGTTCCGCGGGCGTGTTCCGTAGCGCGTTCGTGCGCTCGCTCCAGAGCAGCAGGCCCACGCCGGCAACTCCAAGGGCGATGAGCCAGCCCCAGCTCGAGTCCGATTTCCCTGTTGTGCTCGTCATGATCAGTTCTTCGGTTCACGATGGAATCGGAGGTGGTCCGACAATGGCAATGATTCGACGGTGTAGCAGCACTCACGCAATTGTCGTGGCAGCCCTCACCACTCTCGTGAACTCGTGTCCGACGCCCCGCCGCATCCTCAGCATCCTCAGGATCCTCAGCATCCGCATTACTACCATTCCGCCGACCTGGGCCGTTTCAGCGAGATCTCCCGTGGAAACTCCGATCTGTCGGACAAGTTCTTCGCGTGGTACGGCGCGGTGTTCGCCGAGGGGGCGCTCACGGCGCGGGAGAAATCACTGATCGCACTGGCGGTGGCGCACGCGGTGCAGTGCCCGTACTGCATCGACGCGTACTCGGAGGATGCGCTGGGCAAGGGCTCCAATCTGGAGGAGATGACCGAGGCCGTTCATGTGGCTGCGGCCATTCGCGGCGGCGCGTCGCTGGTGCATGGGGTGCAGATGCTCAATCGCACCGACGCGCTGGGGATGTGAGGTGACGGCAACCGGAGTCCGACCATCACGCATGCTCCCCACGCTCGCGAAGCGTGGGTCCAGCCTCGCGACCGGCGCCGGCCAGCTTGCGCGCCTGGCAGAGATTCCTACCACACGAAGCTTCGAGGATGCCCTTGGGACATCTGCGCTCTGGCCGCTGCGCCCCACGCGCATCGAGGTGCTCCAGATCAATCTCGGCAAGCGGTGCAACCAGACCTGCCGGCACTGCCATGTGGACGCCGGGCCCGATCGCACCGAGGTGATGCCGCGCGAGGTGATCGAGGCGTCGCTGGACTTTCTGGTGCGCTCAGGGATACCGACGCTGGACATCACCGGCGGAGCGCCCGAACTGCATCCGGACTTTCGCGAGATCGTGGTTCGCGCGGCCGATGCCGGTGCACATGTGATGCACCGCTGCAATCTCACCGCGGTGCTTCTGCCGAACTACAGCGACATTCCCGCGCTGCTTGCCGAGCGTCGCGTGGAGATCGTGGCGTCGCTGCCGTACTTCCAGGGGCGGGAGACCGACACGCAACGCGGGGACGGCGTGTTCGAACAGTCCATCGAGTCGCTGCGCCGGCTGAACGCCCTGGGATACGGCAAGGGCGATGGACTCCTGCTCAATCTCGTCACCAATCCGGTGGGCACCTTTCTCCCCGGTGAGCAGGCAGCGCTCCAGCGCCGGTGGAAGAGCGAGATGCAGCGGCGTTTCGGCATCGTGTTCGACAATCTCTACAGCATCACGAACATGCCGGTGAGCCGGTTTCTCGAGTTTCTGGAGGAACGCGGCCAGACCGAGGAGTATCTCACGCGTCTCGTGGCGGCCTATAATCCCGCGGCGGCGAGCGGCGTGATGTGTCGCACCACACTCTCCGTGCGCTGGGACGGCACTCTCCACGATTGCGACTTCAATCAGATGCTCGAGATGCCCGTGGACGCTCGCGTGTCGCAGACGATCATGGACGCGGATCTGGCGCAGCTCGAAGAGCGCGACATCGCGGTGGCGCCACACTGCTTCGGCTGTACGGCGGGCGCGGGAAGCTCCTGCGGTGGCTCGGTGGCCTGACGCCTTACAACGACGCGCGACGCCAGCGCTCGAGATCGGCCGCGGTGTCCACGTCGTGCAGCACGGGCAGCATTGCCACGCGCAATCTGCGATCTGAAGCGATTTCCATTGTGCGGTTCAGCGTGTCTGCGCTGCTCCATGGCACATTCATGAATAGCGCAGTCTGCGGGGCGCGCAGGGCGACCAGATAATAGCCGCCGTCATCCGCTGGACCGAACACCACATCGTATGACGCCGAGCGCTCGATCGCATCGCAGAGCAGCGCGGGCGTGAGATACGGGCAGTCGGTGCCTACCACCACCACACACTCGGCGCCGGAATCGTGCTCGCGTGCGATGGCAGAGCTCATGCGCTCGCCGAGATCGCCGTCCGGCTGCGGCACCAGCTCCACGTCAGCACCGAGCCACGCCGCAACCTCCTCCGCTCCGTCGTATGGCGTGTAGACAACTGCGACGCGAGCGTCGGGCGTGCCCGCCGCTGCGCCACGCACGGCGGCCAGTGTCAGCGAGCCCAGCTCGCGATACACGGCAAGCGCCTCGTCCTCGCCCACGCCGACGGCAAGGCGCGACTTCACCTCGCCGAGACGCGGCGCGCGCGCGAACACCAGGAACGCGACGCTCACCGCGTGACTGTTCGACGGAACTCACTTGCGACAGTGGATGCGCTCCACGCCAGCAGCGCCACGAACGCGAGTGTGAGCAGCAGCAGCGCCACACCTGGAATGCGCAGCACGCCGCCCACCACACCCATCACGCGACCGAGACCGCCCCCGCTGGCATCCACAATCAACAACGCAGCCCACCCGAGCACCGCGCCGAGGGTGACGCGGCTCGCCACCGCGCGCCGATCGTACCAGACGGCGCCGCACACCAGCGCCACGAGAGCGACGCCCCACCACCCGGCTACCCACGTTGCCGCGGCCACCGCGAGTGCGACAAGCAGCACCGCGATCATCGCGCACCCGTTGGCACGAGACGCAGCGTGCCGGCGCGTGCACTGCCCGTGAGCGCAGCGGGCGATGCAGGATAGCGAACCTCGCTGAGTTCGCCCCGCCGCCACGCCTCTATGCGGTCGCGGTAGTGTGTGCTGGCCGGATCGCCGGACTGTCCACCCGGATAGACGGTCCACGCGCGAACTTTCGGCCCGAGATCCACCACCATGCGCCAGCTCGCGCCGTGTGTGCCCGCTCCCGCGGAGGGGCTGAGCGTCCCTATACTGCCCGTCACTGGTACGTCGAGGGCCGAGAGCGCGGGCACGCGCAGCAGATGGTTGATGTTTGCGTGCCGGATGGTCGACCATCGCCAGCGCGCGCCCGCGCGTCCATACTTTGACTCGACAGATTCCAGCGCCGCCGCGAGGCTCGCCGTCAGGATATCATCGCGATCCTCGCGCGGCGCTGTAGATCGATCGTCCCACCAGATGTTCGTCGAGTCTGCGAGCAGTGCCGCCAGCACGCCGGCCGAGGGCGTCACCGTGCGACGCGAGCGCGATCCCTCATCGGTGAGCTCATCCCACGTTCGATCGGTGAGCTCGCGCATGGCCGCCTCGAAGAGCACCGGGCCTTCGTCGTCAGCCGCGTAGCGCATGTTCCATCGCGTCAACAGCGACTCCGCGCGAGCGAGCCGTGGTCGGTCGACGCCGGCTCCACCGCGCGCGAGCACGCGCCGCGATGCGCGGACAAAGGCCGGCGCGAACAGCTCCGCTCGCGAACTTCCGCCGTCGGTCTGGAAGCGGCGCATGTCATCCACCGTCACCGATGAGTCAGCGCGCAGCAGCGCATTGATGCGAAGCGCACGCCACGGGTCATAGCTTCCGCCCCACCAGTCGTTCGTTGTACGCGGGTCGATGGGCTGCTGGTTGGCCGACGCCAGATAGCCCTGCGCCGGATCCAGCGAATGCGGATACCGGGCCACGGGCAGCGAGCCTGTCCAGTCACTCGCGCTCAGGGACCCATCACGCACCACCGCGCCGCTGCCATCGCCCTGCCGCAGAGGAAAGCGCCCGGTGCTCTGGATCGCGATGTGTCCACCGCGGTCGGCGGCGAGCATGTTCTGCGCGGGGGCGAGGTAGTTGCCTCCCATCGCCGCCTCGAACGCGGCCGCGCTGCGGACGGTACCTGCCTGATAGAACGCCTCGAATTCGCTCGGCTTTCCCTCCAGCACCGTCCACCGCATCGACAGCCACCGATCGCGCACGCGTCGCATCGGCCCCCGGTGCGTCGAGTACGTCGTGTCCGTCGCCAGCACCTCGCCACGCCGCCCGCGATACTGCTCGATGTGGCGATCGAGAGTGCGCCACACTCCGTCCACCCGATACCGCGTGGGATGCGCGAGGTCGTCCACCTGCTCCGCGTAGAAGTCCGCAACGTCGGCGCCGGTATTCGTGAAGGTCCACGCCACGTCGCGGTTGAAGCCGATCACCACTGAGGGCAACCCCGGAATCGTCACGCCATACACGTCGAGCACCCCCGGCACCACGAGATGTACCTCGTACCAGATACTCGGCAGCGTCAGATCCAGGTGCGGATCGCCGGCGAGCAGCGCGTGTCCATTGGCTGATCTCGATGGTGCCACAGCCCAGTTGTTGCTCGCGAACTGGCGAGGCTCGTCGGCGTTGTCGGTGGAGGCGAGGGAGGGCATGAACACCGAGGGCGCGGCTGCAAGCAGCACAGCCGAGGTGTCAGGTGCGCCCGGCGGGGCGAGCGCCACGCGATCGATGCGCGGCGCCGTCTGTCCATTCGGCTGAATGGGCTCCACGATTGGATACGCATCCGGAAAGAGTCCCGCAGCCGCGGCTGAGCCCACGCGCGCGGCGGCAGCAGCGCGACTCGTCTCGGTGGCGATGCTCGCGAGCGTCCAACCCATGCGGCCGAAGAGCAGGTAGCTGTCGCGCACCGTCCACTGCGGAGGCGTCACGCCGAGCAAACGAAACTCGAGCGGCATTGCACTCGCCGGCATCGTCGCGCGATACGCATTCACGCCATCCGCATACGCGCGCACCAGGCGCGCCACGCGTGAGGTGTCCGCCGCAGACTGCGCCGTGCGCCGATCAGCCGCACGCATCAGATCGGCATCGCGCATCTCGCGATCCAGGCCGAGTGCCGCGCGTCCTCCCAGCTCACTCAACCGGCCACTCGCGGCCATTGTCTGCGCGTAAAGCTGGAACTGCCGGTCGCGCGCCACCACATAGCCAAGCGCGCGGATGGCGTCGCTCTCAGTGGCCGCAAAGATGTGCGGCACCGCGCGATCGTCGTACACCACCTCCACCTCGGCGCCCAGCCCCGGCACCTGCGCGGAGGCATTCGCGTCGCCAGTGCGACCACGCTCGAGCGCCCACACCCCATGCGCCGGCTCCAGGAAGCCGCCGAGTGCGGGCGCGGGACCAATGCGCCGCGCGCCAACGAAGAGCATCGCCGCCAGTACGAGACTGGCGGACGGAAGTCTCGCGCGCAGACTATTTCCCCGCGGGCTGCGGCTGCACCCAGATGTACGGGCCCGTGGGCTCACGACCCACTGGCAGGCTGCGCGGCACGCCCTTGGGGTTGGGACCGAGTGACTTGATGTAGCGGTACATCGCGCGGAGATCGCGCTCGCTCATCAATGCCGTGTTCCACCACGGCATTGGCGGCTTGCCATCGCCGCCATCGTACGTCTTCAGCACTTCGACCCAGTGATCCTCGCTCTGCCGCTGCACCACGGTGCGAAGATTCTTCCCGTACACCGTGCCCCATGTGCCGCGGAAACCGAGATTGAGTCCGGCGAATCGGTCGGCCG
>JBBSVF010000095.1:0-10542 GCA_038233745.1 Gemmatimonadales bacterium | reverse complement strand
TGTGCGGCGCGAGGGCATTTCCGCCGTGGGCGTGACCGCCGGAGCGACCCGCTCGCGAGGGCCCGTCACGCTGCCATCGGCGGCCAGCGGCATCGATTCATCGACGAGCTCCTCGTCCTCGTACTCCTCGCCCGGAAAGAGCACCGGCACGCCGCTCATGACCGGGTTGCTCGCGTCGAAGCTCAGCGCCTCGAGGGGCACGATCACGGGGGTGTCGAACTCCGGCGTCGCCACCTCCTCCTCATCGAGCGTGGAGGGTTCGTCGGTGATGTCGGCCAGTGCCGTCTCGCGCTTCCGCTCCACCTCCAGCTCGCCCCGGCGCTTGATCTCGGCGCGCAACTTCTCGATCTGCCGGCGGTCGTCCGCGGCCACCCGCTCCACCTCGGCCTTCTGCGCGGCGGCGGCCCGTTCCAGCTCGGCGCGCGTATTCGTCAGGCTGGTGCGTTCGGTGGCGAGCGCCTTCTTCAGGGTCTCGCGCTCGTCGCTCACCGCCTTCTGCAGCGAGGTGCGCTCGGCTTCCAGCCGTTCACGGGCGGCTTTCGTCTCCGCTTCGAGCTTCTCGCGGGCGGCCTTCATCTCGCCGTCGAACTTCGCGCGGGCGTCGGCCATCTCCTTCTCGAAGGTGCTGCGTTCGTCGGCCAGTTTGCCCCGCTCCACGCGCTGCTCCTCCATCACCTCGGAGCGGATGCGTCGCCCTTCCGACTCGCCAGCGGCCAGGGGATCGGCCATGCCGATGAGCGCGAGGAAGCCCGGCACCTCGCCTGCGGCACCGCTCTTTTTCTCGTCCAGGAGGGAGGTGGTCGCCTCGTCCAGCTTGTCTGGCAGGTCGGGGCGCAGGTCGTTGAGAGTCTTGCCCTGGAGACGCGCGGGATCGGCGGTGCCGGCCAGCATCACCTTGGCGAGGTGGCCGATAGTGCGGGCGTCGGTGTCCGCGTCGGCCATCCGGAACCGCTGAATGGGGCCCACGCCGAAGCTGGCGCGCACACGATCGGTCTGCGGCTCCAGAAATACGCGGTCTGGAGTGAGGCTGCGATGCACGATCTTGTGGTCGCGGGCCCACTCCAGCAGGCCGTTCACCTCGCGCAGGATCGCGGCAATGCGGGGGGTGGTGAAGGTCTCGCCGGTGGCGAGCAGCTGTGCGAGAGAGGGATCGTTGATCCGCTGCACTATCACGGCGAAGGCGTCGTCGCCTACCCAGCGCCCCTCCATCACCGGCACCAGGCGACGGTGCGTGAGCCCCGCGAGAGTCTTGGTGTCGCTCGCCAGATGCGCCAGGGCGCGCGCCTCGTCGCCGGGTGGCGTGCTCACCACCGTGATCACCACGTCGCGCGCGTCGTCGCGACGCTTGCTCGTGCTCCCCTTGCGCCTGGCGAGATAGCTTAGCGCATCGGCCTGCCCGCGCAGTTCGCCGACGACGTCGTAGTCGGCCTCCAGCTTGGAGAGGTCGGGTGCGCGCTTGGGGTCGTTCATGACAATGGCTCCGGACGGGTGCGTGAGTGGGATAGGCTCATTCCTTATAGCGGAAATGATGCCGCGGCGGCGGGGCGCCCGCCACGGCACCCCGCTCCCTCCCTCACTTGAGCCGCGCCTCGGTGCTCCGTGATGCCTTCACGCACGCGGGCCAGGTGGTGGGAAAGCCCCCCCGCCGCTGCAACTGCTGCGCGTTCCCCGAGGCCGCCAGCCGCGCCCGCATCTCCTCGGCGGCCTTCACCAGGTCGACGCGCTCCCGGGTGATCATGGTGGGATCTTCACTGGCGAGATAGACGAGCATCGCGGTGAGCGTCGCATTCGACTTGAGGTCGTCGAACACCACTTTGTCGTAGGTGTCGCGGTCGGTATGCCAGGTGTAGCTGCCGTAGTCCCAGCCCAGCGCGCCCAGGCCAAAGGCAGGCAGGCCGGCGCACGAGAAGGCAAAATCGTCGCTGCCACCACCACCGGGCAGTCCCACGCCGCCGTACTGGATCTGGCCCGTGAGTTCCGTTGGGATGGCCGCCAGCCACTGGCGAAGGTGGACGTCGGCATCGGGAAGGCCCGCAGCGCTCATCCGCACGATGCGTCCGGTGCCATTGTCCTGGTTGAACAGCGCCTGCAGCCCCTTCATGACGGCGGGATGGTCCTCATAGAAGGCCTTGGAGCCCACCTCGCCCTCCTCCTCGCCAGTCCAGTGGCCCACGAGGATGGTGCGCTTTGGATTGGGGTAGACCTGCTTGAGGATGCGCATGGCCTCGAGCATGGTGATGGTGCCCGTGCCGTTGTCGGTGGCGCCGCTGGAGCCGTCCCACGAATCGAAGTGCGCACTCAGCATCACGTACTCGTCCGGCTTCTCCGTGCCGCGAATCTGCGCGATGGTGTTGAATACCGGCTGCTCGCCCAGGAGCTGTGCGTCGAGGTTCATCCGGATGCGCGGATTGTTGCCGCGCTCCGTGAGCCGGAAGACGAGACCGTAGTCCTCACAGCTCATGGAGATCGTTGGGGAGACGGTATTATATGTCTCAAATATCTCGCGCGTTCCCCAGGCATTCTTGGGGCGGGAGGTGAGGAGACCGGCTACGCCGGCCTTGTCCAGGCGCACACCCAGTTCGCCACCGCCCAACGCCAGGCTGTAGCCGGTGCCGCGCACATTACGGCTCCCCCATTCGGTGGAGACCTGCTGCCGGAGGGTGTCCATCCGGGCGCGCGACGCCGGCGTCGCGTTGGTGGCCCAGTCGTCACTGGGGCGGCAGGTGGGCTGCGCGCCGATTACCAGCACCAGCTTGCCCCGGGCCTGCGGTAGCCAGCGCACGAACTCGATGCTGTCGGCAAACCGGGGGAGGATGATGGTGCCGGCGGTGACGTCCTTGCCCTTCGTGCCCGGGCTGTAGCCCACCATCGTCGCTTCCAGGGTACGCTGTCGCGGCGAGATGAGATCGATGTGCGAGTGGCCGCGTCGCCAGCCACGCCAGGTGCCGTACTGCTCGTTCTTCGCGTCAGTGATGCCCCAGCTCTTGTAGGTGCGCACCAGCCAGTCCTGTGCGGCCTTCGTGTTGGGCGAGCCCTGGAGCCGGGGGCCGAGCGAGTCGAACAGGGTGGACGCGAGCTCCATGGTGTGCGAGCTGTCCATGCCGACCGCCCAGATGCGACGGAGCACGGGGTCGCTCGCCATGGTGCCCTGCGCGGCGAGAGGGAGTGCGGCGGCGAGCAGGAGCGCGGAGGCCGCGATCAGTGGCTTGTGCATTCTGGAACCGGTAAGGGTCGGGGCGAGGGCAGAGGTCGCCAACTAGTCAACTATACGATACTGGAGGGAAAGGTGTTGTCGGGCGCGAGGGCAACTGCAGGTCCTTCGCCGTCGGCTCAGGACGACGACGCTATCCGTCATCCAGAGCCCCGTCATCCTGAGCACAGCGAAGGATCTGCAGTTTGGGTTGGTGCGAGGGCAACTGCAGGTCCTTCGCCGTCGGCTCAGGACGACGGGGCGTCAGCGCTTGAGCGTGATCACGAGCACCCCACAGGTCTCCGACCGTCCATACATCGAGCGGCCCGCCGTCCAGATGGGGGCTGTCGCCGGGCGCACATAGACTTCGATCGCGGCGATATCATCGTTGCTGAGCGACCAGAACTCCTCGTCGCTCACCTCGCGGCGATCCACGAAAGGGCGCGCGGCGCAATCGCCCGCGCCCTGGTGCAGCAGCACGATCTGGCTGATGCCACTCCCGCCCACGCGCACATTCGGAATGTCGCGCATCAATGCCGCGATGCCATTCACCGGCGGAAAGTTCTCCGACAGGAGCAGATGCCCGAATCCCGATCGTGTGCGGACGACGGCTGCCTGCACCTCCGGCGATGAGCGCGTGCGATCTGCAGTCACCACCATGCGCTCCAGGAGCTGGGCTCGCACGATGGCCACGGACACCTCCGTGATCGCTCCACTCCGCACATCCACCGGGCGCTCCACCGCATTGGATCCGATGCGGCGCACCTCCAGCGTCTGCGTACCGGCAAGCACGTTCGCGAGACGGAACCGCCCCGATGAATCGGTGCGCGTCGAGAGCTGCAGCGCTTCGATATTCACCGTGGCGCCAGTTACCGGACGGCCGAGCGAGTCGCTCACGGTACCTACCACAGTTCCCGGGGGCACCGGGAGCGAATCGTCAGATTCAGCCAGCATCAGATTCAGCCGCGCGACTCCAAGCGGGCCCAGTGTCGCGGGCACCGGACTGGTGCTGGAGTGCGGTCCGGCGGCCCGCACCTTCACGATCACGGAATCGGGAATGCCACAGAGCCGGTAGACGCCCAGGGAGTCGCTTACCCCCTCGGCCACCCGCTCAGCGGTAGCGAAGACTCCACCCTTTGATGAGATCTCCACCCAGTCGCCGCGCACCTGCGCGTCTACCAACGGTCGCTCATCGATGGCCGAGCGGACGACGCCGACGATCACGCCGCGGCGGCCGGGGCCGCCGGGCGCACCCTCACACGTGGCACTCAGACCTGCCATCGACGGGATGAACATGTTGGCCGCGACCAGGGTGCCGGATTTCAGCTGGATGTCGTACCGGGTGGGGCGCAGGCCGAGGGAGTCGATGGCCGGACTCTCGAAGCCCAGGCGATAGGTGCCGGCGGGGACGGGGGGAAGCTGATAGCGCCCGTCGGCGGCGACTGTTGCCTCTACCGGGCGAGTGGCGAGCTGGGCTGCCGAGGGCAGGAGATCGAGTGCCACCTCGGCGGGATTGGTGATCGGAACCAGCCATACGCGCGCGCCCGTGAGTGCCCGGTTGCGGAGGCTGTCGTACACCACGCCGCGAATGATTGAAGGTTCAAGCAACTCGAGATATGGACGCTCCACGGCCGTGATCGGCGATGTATCGTTCGGCGCGGGAGAGACGACGCCTCCGAACTCGTTGTAGGCGTTGACGTTGCTCTGGTAGGTGATCCGGCGCCCTTTGTCGAACTCCGGCATCCGCAGCCGCCACGCAGTCACGAGCCAACGGCCGTCCGGCCGGCGGCCGAACACCACCTGCCCTCCGCTGCGATCAGGCCCCTGCGCTGGCGACGGCAGACGCTCGAGCACATAGAAAAAGTCCAGGAACTTGAGCTCGGCGCTGGCCTGTTCCACCCACATCGTGCCGGCGATGTCGTTCATGTTGCGGCGCGGAGCCGGCGTGAACCGGATCCCGAGCAGTCCCTCGGTCTCGTCCGTTCCGCGCACCACTTCGAAACAGTGGTCGGCCACGAACCGCTCCGAGAGCAGCACCTGCTCGTCGGGCGCAAAGAAATCAGTGTTCTCCGCCATCCGCACATATCCCAGCTCGGCCAGTTCCTCCACGGGCCGCGCAGCGTAGGGCCGCGAGACACGGGTGGCGCGTGCGGGGCCCACGATCTGCGCGCGCACATCACGATTCGGGCTGAGCGTACGGCGAAAGCTTCGTACTTCAAACATCGCTGACGAATCGGTGCGCGAAAGGACAGACGAGGTGAGCGCCGTGCGAATCTGCTCCCACAGCGATGACAGCCCCGGATCGCCCATCGCGTCGCGGGCGCAGCGTCGCGCGGTGACGTTCACCGCCTCCAGCACGACACGCCGCGACGGCGCCACGATCTCCGCAGTGACAGTCTCACGCCCCGTCACCGTCACCGGCTCGCTGGTGAATGGTGCGTAGCCGATGCGCCGGACCCGGATCGTGTAGCTCCCGGGCTTTCCTACGGGGACCACCCGCGTGCCGTCGTCGGCGAGCAGTGCCTGTGTACTCACGGCGCCGCTCGCGTCGAGCACGTCCATCACGACGCCGCCCAGCGGGCGATTCGTCTGCTGCTCGGTGACATGCAGACGGATGGCCTGCGCGGAGAGTGGCATGGCGAGCACCACGGACATCGCGGCAGTTCGCAATACGCGCATGAGGTTCCTCAGGAGTGGATCATCCAGAACACCAGCACGCCGCAGGTGTCGTCCCGGTTCATGATCGAGCGGCCGCGTGTGAACAGCGGTGCCATCCCGGGGCGAGGGAAGATCTCGATGGCGCCGATCTGATCGGGCGCCAGCGATTCGATCTCGTTGTAGTCGGTCTCGCGCCCTTCCATGAACACCCGGGCGATGCACTCGGTGCGGCCGGTGAAGGCCATGGATCGCATGAGTGCCACCCACTGGTTGCTGTCGCCCATGCCACCGGCCGCGAGCCGCACGCCCGGCACCATCTGCAACATCCCCGAGACGGTGCGCTGCTGGCGGATCTTGTCCTGGGTGAGCAGGTAGCCTCGCCCGCTCTTGTGCCGCGCGACCACTTCCTCCACCATCGTGCTGATGGGCCGCTGGGCGGTCACGCGCATGGCGTCGAGCGTCCGCATGCGCGCAAGCGACACGGTGACCGCGGTGGAGTCTCCCGCCAGCACATCGAATGATCGCAGCACCGGCTCCGCACCGATCCGCCGCACTTCGAGCGAGCGGGTGCCGGGCTGCACTCCCACGAACCGGAAGAACCCGCCCACGTCTGTCTCATGCGAGATATTGGCGTTGTCCAGCCGTACTTCGGCGCCCGAAATGGCGTTCCCGAGGCTGTCGGTCACGACGCCAGAGACGATGGAAGACGCCAGCGCGGGCTCGCCCTCGCCGGTTTCAGCGAGCCGAATGTTCACCTGCGCGAGCCCGAACGAGTTCACGGTGGTGCGCACCTCACCCGAACGCACCGTGGGCCCCGCCGCCTGGACCACCACCACCGTGCTGTCCGGCGCGCCACAGATGCGGAAATTGCCGACGGAGTCGGTCGTGGCGTCGACGCTCACCATTGAGGTGGACAGCTCGCGGCGGCGGCGGCGGCTGAGATTCACCCACGAGGCACGGACGGTGGCATTCACCAGCGGCGCCTGGTCGCCCGCCCCGAGTACCGAACCGATGATCACTCCACCGTGTTCGCCCGTGCTCATGCCCGCGGGGCGTGCGCAGCCGCGCGCCAGACCGGCAAGCGAGGGGATGGCCAGGGTGGCGTTCACACGCGTCCCCGGACGTACGAGGATCTCGTACTCGGTGGGGATGATGCCAAGCGAGTCGAGCGCGGCGTGCACGATCCCCAGGCGATACGTACCGGCGGGCACGTTCTCGATGTGAAACCCGCCCGCGCGATCAGCGGTGTCTGCACGCGCTTCCACCGCCATGCGCAGACCGCGTGGCGCGAGCCCGGCCGCGCGGATCGCCGGTCCCTCGATTGGCACCAGCCACGCCCGCGCCCCGAACAACGGCCGGCCGGCGAGGCTGTCGTACACCTCACCGGTAATACGCGACGGTGCGAGCAATGCGCGGTAGGGCAGTTCGACCGTGGAGGGCACGTGCGTGCTGTCGCCGCCGACAGGCGTCACGACGCCTCCGAACTCCTCGAACCCCTGTACACCGCTCAGCATGTCGAGTGCGGCGTTGTCGTCGAACCGCGGCATGCGAAGGCGCCATGCGCTCACCATCCACAGGCCGTTCGGCAGTCGCGTGAACAGCACCTGCCCGCCACTCCGGTCTTCGCCGATGGCCGAGCGAGGCATGCGGTCGATGAGGTACCAGTAGTCCAGATAGCGCAGCTCGACGCTCTGCGGATCCACCCAGAGGGTTCCCGCAATGTCATTCAGTCCCCGTCGCTCCGCAGGCGTGAAGCGCACGCCGAGGAGTCCGGCCGTTGCGTCGCTGCCGCGGATCACCTCGAAGCAGTGGGAGGCCACGAACTCGTCGGAGAGGAGCACCCGTTCGTCGGGGGCGTGGAACTCCGGCCCGGTGCTCGTGACCCGCATGTAGCCGCCGCGCTCCAGATCGTCGGGCGGGAGTGACGCGTACGGCCGGCTGGCCTCGATGAGGCGTGGCAGTCCCACGAATTCGGAGACCACTCGACGCTCGGGATCCAGCTGACGGCGAAAGGCGCGCAGCTCGGCGGTGACGACGCCTTCGTCGCGCGTGAGGACGGCGGTGGTGAGCGCTGCGCGGATGTTCTCCCAGAGCGCCGCGGAGGTGGGGTCGGAGAAGGCGTCGCGGGAACAGCGTCGAGCGCTTACGGCCATCGCGTCGAGCGTGGTGCGACGCAGGCTGGCGGTGATCGTGGTGGCGATCGTATCGAGCGTGAGGGCGACGACTGGCGGGCCAACCACCGGATTGAAGCCGATGCGGCGCACGCGGATGCGGTACTCGCCCGTGCGCGCCAGCGGAAAGAAGCGACGCCCATCGGCATTGGTGAGGCCCTGCTGCAGCACGCGGTCGTTCGCGCCGATCAACTCCACGAGCATGCCCGGGAGGAGTGCGCCTGTGCCCGCCTCTACTACCTGCACGCGAACGCCTTGCGCGCGCGCGACAGGCGCGACGGCAAGGAGGAGGAGCGCGGCGACGATGCGCCCGGTGGCACGGCGGATCACTGCGGCGGGCGGGACATTCGAAATGCTCCTGCAGGACTGGGTTCCGCCAGCAGGTCCGGCGGGATCAGACGATACGATATGGAGTCTCGGGACTCAAGAGCGCATGTCGGCAATCCGGCCCGGACCTTAGGTTTTCCATATTGTGTGGTAACGTCCTGATACTCCCAAACCGCATTCGCGAATGCCGACTTCAACCTGCCTTCCCGCGCGCCGTGTCGTGATCGGCGCGCTGCTCGCACTGGCGCCCCTCGCGCTGTCAGCGCAGCAGACGATCACCGCCGCGGATTATGATCGCGCGGTTTCGATGCTCTCGTTCAGTGTGAATCCGCTCGTGAGCGGGGGGTCGGTGGCAGCCACCTGGCTGCCGGACGACCGGTTCTACTACCGGTCGACCACGGCCGACGGGATCGAGTGGGTGATGGTGGATCCGGCGAGGCGGACGAAGACGCCGCTGTTCATGGTGGATTCGGTGGCGACGGCACTGCAGCGGGCGGGGGTGGGGAAGATCGATCCGCGCAACATCCCGGCGCAGCGCGCGGAGCTCTCGGGCGACGGAACGCATGTGACGCTCGACATTTCCGGCAAGCGCTGGAACTGCGAAGTGGCCGGCGGCACCTGCTCGGCGGCCTCCACTGATCCGGTGACGGAACGTGGTGCGGCGCGACGAGCGCGGGCGGGCGTGATGTCGCCCGATGGGCGGATGAGCGCCTTCGTGCGGGACTGGAATCTGTGGGTGCGGGAGACAGCCAGCGGCAAGGAGACGCAGCTCACGACTGACGGCACGCCCAACTTCGGCTATGCGACGGACAATGCCGGGTGGGTGCATAGCGACAGGGCCATCCTGAAGTGGTCGCCCGATTCGCGGAAGATCGCCACGCAGCAGCAGGACGAGCGGAAGGTGGGTGACATGTACCTCGTGAGCACGAAGGTGGGGCATCCCGAGCTGCAGTCGTGGAAGTATCCGCTGCCGGGGGACAGCGTGGTGGCGATGATTCATCGCGTGATCATCGACGTGCCCACGCGCACGATCGTGCGCCTGAAGATGGATCCCGACTATCACCGGGCCATGCTGGGCGACGACCTGAACATGGATGACCTGAGCTGGAGCCCGGATGCCACGCGACTGGCGTTCGTGAGCACCAGCCGCGATCACAAGAAGGCCACGGTGCGACTGGCCGACGCGCGCACCGGGGCGGTGCGCACGGTCATGGAAGAGACGTCGCCCACGCAGTTCGAGAGTGTGGCTGGGTGGCGGGTGCTGTGGCCCACCAGCGAGATCGTGTGGAGCAGCGAGCGGGACGACTGGGCGCAGCTCTATCTGTACGATCTCAACACCGGTGCGCTGAAGCGGAAGATCACGACCGGGGCTGGTCCGGTGCAGAACATCGTGCGGATGGACGAGCTGGGGCGGACGGTGCTGGTGGAGGCGCTGGGCCGCGAGGGAGCGGAGGATCCGTACTTCCGCCACTACTACCGGGTGGGGCTGGACGGCGGCGGCTGGACGAACCTCACGAAGGAGTCGGGTGATCACGCCATTCAGGTTTCGCCGAGCGGGCGGTATTTGGTGGATACGTACTCGAAGGCTGATGTTCCACCAGTTGTGACGCTCAAAAATGCCGATGGTGGCGTTATCATGCCGCTTTCCTCGATGGATATTTCGCGCCTTGTGGCCAGTGGCTGGAAGCCCCCGATGAGCTTCACGGTGAAGGCTCGGGATGCGAAAACAGACCTGTATGGGCAGCTCTTCCGTCCCACGAACTTTGACCCCAGCCGGCGGTATCCCATCATCAACAATCCGTATCCCGGGCCGCAGTCCGGGAGTGTCGGGTCGCGGAGCTTCAGTGCTGCGCGCGGCGACCGGCAGGCGTTGGCGGAGCTCGGGTTTGTGGTGATCACCCTGGATGGCATGGGGACGCCGGGGCGCTCGAAGAGCTTCCATGACGCGTATTACGGCGCGATGGGGCGGGACAATACCCTGCCCGATCAGGTAGCGGGGATGAAGGAACTGGCGCAGCGGTTCAGCTGGATCGACATCGACCGCGCGGGGGTCTGGGGCCATTCCGGGGGCGGCTTCATCACCGCGGACGCGATGTTCCGGTATCCGGATTTCTTCAAGGTGGGGATCGCCGAGTCGGGGAACCACGATCAGCGGAACTACGAGGACGACTGGGGGGAGCGATACCAGGGGCTCGT
>JBBSVF010000094.1:0-10610 GCA_038233745.1 Gemmatimonadales bacterium | reverse complement strand
TCGCCGGGGCGGGGCGGGGGCCGCGGCGCGGGGCGCCCTGGGCGCAACCGCCACGGGGCCCCCCGCGGCCCCCCGCCGCAAGATATGTCCAGGACGATCCGTGCGCCTACGGAGTGGAGCGTCTCAGCTTCGAGTGGCGAATGCCATACGCGAAGTAGAAAACCAGTCCGATCGCCAGCCACACAAACAGTCGCAGCCAGTTGGTCCAGCCAAGGCCATAGATCATCGCTCCACAGACCACGACACCCGCCGTGGAGACGAAAGGCACGGCGGGCACGCGGAACGCGCGCGGAATCTCGGGTCGCTTGACCCGCAGGATCCACACGCCGGCACTCACGAGGATGAAGGCGAACAGCGTCCCGATGCTGGTCATCTCGCCCACGATGTCGCCGGGCACGAAGGCGGCGAACAGCGACGTGAACACGAAGAACAGCAGGTTCGACTTCCACGGGGTCTGGAAGCGCGGGTGCACATCGGAGAACAGCTTTGGCACCAGTCCGTCGCGGCTCATCGAATAGAACACGCGCGACTGGCCGAGGAGCATCACGAGGATGACCGAGGAGAAGCCGGCGAGGATGGCGACGGTGACGAGCTTGGCCAGCCATCCGTAGCCCGTCATGTAGGTTGCGATGGCGAAGGTGACGGACGCCTCGCGGCCTTGCGTGCGGAAATCCTCGACTGTGGCGACGCCGCTCAGCACGTACGAGAAGAGCACGTACAGCAGCGTGCAGATCACGAGCGATCCGAGGATGCCGATCGGCATGTCCCGCTTCGGATTCTTCGCTTCCTGTGCCGCCGTGGAAACCGCGTCGAACCCGATGAAGGCGAAGAAGACCACGCCGGCCGCCCCCAGGATGCCCATGATGCCGCCGTACTGGTGCTTCACCCCTTCGTGCGTCACGTAGGTGGTGGGCTCAGGGATGAAGGGTGTGTGGTTCACCGGGTTGATGAAGCCCCACCCGATCACGATCACCATGATGACGATGGCGACCTTCGTGACCACGATGATGTTGTTCACCCACGCGGACTCCTGCGTGCCGCGCACGAGCAGCAGCGAGAGCACGAGCAGGATGCACACGGCGGGGATGTTCATGATCCCATGCACGCTGGGATCGGTCTGCATCGTCTGGAATGGCGAGTGGATCCACTGCCATGGCACCTGAACGCCGAAATACTCCAGCACCTTGTTGAAGTACTCGCTCCAGGCGATGGCCACCGTGGCGGCGCCCACAGCGTACTCGAGCACCAGGTCCCACCCGATGATCCACGCCACGAGCTCGCCCATCGTCACGTACGAATACGTGTACGCGCTGCCGGCAATCGGGATCATCGACGCGAACTCCGCGTAGCAGAGTCCCGCAAACGCGCAACCCAGGCCCGCCACGAGGAACGCGATGGTCACCGACGGGCCGGCGCGCTCGGCGATCGCGGCCGCGGTGCGGACGAACAGGCCCGCGCCGATGATCGCGCCGATACCGAGGGCCACCAAGGCGAAGGCATTCAGGGTGCGCTTGAGCCCACCCTCAGTGTCCATGCCGCTGTCGGCGATGAGTTGGTCGATCGATTTCGTTTGAAAGAGTGATCCGGCCACGCTAGTCCCCCTGAAGTGGTGTCGAATGCGATACGCTCATCGGAATGCGCGTTGGGAGTCCCCGAAACCGCAAACTTTGCATCCAAAAGTGTATGCTAAAACGGGACGACTGTCAACGACGCCCCGTTTTCGCATCGGGTAGGAATACGCATGCGCAGCGCGAAGCGCAAGAAACAATGCGCGCTCGCCGCACATCATCGCGACGATGCGGCGCTACAGGCTGTAGTTCGGCGCCTCGCGCGTGATGGTGACGTCGTGCGGATGCGATTCGCGAAGTCCGGCTGCAGTGATGCGCACGAACTGCGTCTCGGTGCGCAGCGCATCGATGGTTCCGCACCCCACGTATCCCATGCCGCTGCGCAGTCCGCCCACCATCTGGAAGAGGACGTCGGCGACGGGACCCTTGTAGGGGACGCGCCCTTCGATGCCTTCCGGCACGAGCTTCTTCGGCGACAGCTCGCCCTCCTGGAAGTATCGATCAGCGCTGCCGTCCTGCATGGCACTGAGGGAGCCCATGCCGCGCACCATCTTGAAGCGTCGCCCTTCCAGCAGGAAGGCCTCGCCCGGGCTTTCTTCCGTGCCGGCGAGCATGCTGCCCATCATCACACTGCTGGCCCCTGCGGCGAGTGCCTTCACCAGGTCGCCGGAGTACTTGATGCCGCCGTCGGCGATCACCGGGACATCCCCTGCGCCCTCGACGGCGTCGAAGACCGCGGTGAGCTGCGGCACGCCCACACCGGTCACGACCCGCGTGGTGCAGATGGAGCCTGGTCCCACACCCACCTTCACCGCATCCACACCACGCTCCACGAGGGCACGCGCGCCCTCGCGCGATGCCACGTTGCCCACCACGAGCTGCACGTCGGGGAAGGCCTGCCGCACCTGCTCCGTGGCCTCCAGCACTGCTTCCGCATGTCCATGCGCAGTGTCGATGATGATGGCGTCCACGCCGGCGTCGATCAACGACCGTGCGCGCGTGAGATAGTCGCCCGTGGCACCGATGGCGGCGGCCACCCGCAGCCGTCCGTGCTGATCCTTGTTCGCCGTGGGATACTGGCGCCGCTTGTGGATGTCCTTCACCGTGATGAGCCCCTTCAACCGCCGCTCCGCGTCCACCACGGGCAGCTTTTCCACGCGATGCTTGCCCAGGATCTTCTCGGCTTCGTCCAGCGAGGTTCCCTCCGGCGCAGTCACCAGCCTCTCGCGCGTCATCGCCTCGGCCACCGGCCTGTCCAGCGCGCGCTCGAACTGCAGGTCGCGGTTGGTGATGATGCCCACCAGGCGGCCGTCCGTGTCCACGATGGGTACGCCGCTCACGCGGAAGCGCGCCATCAGGTTGCTGGCCTCGCGGAGCGATGCGGTTTCCGGAAGCGTGTACGGATTGAGGATCATTCCGCTTTCGCTGCGCTTCACGATGTCCACCTGCATCGCCTGGCGGTCGATGGACATGTTCTTGTGCAGCACGCCGATGCCGCCGGCTCGCGCCATCGCGATGGCCATCTCGGCCTCCGTGACGGTGTCCATCGCCGCACTCACGAGCGGAACGTTCAGCTCGATCTTTCGGGAGAACCGGGAGCAGGTGGACACATCCTTCGGATGTGCCACGGAATGACGGGGGGCGAGGAGGACGTCGTCGAAGGTGAGCGCGACATCTTCACGAACACGGGCGGCGCCATTGGCGGCCGAGCGGGACTGGGGGGCCATGGCGGAAGGTAATCGGGCCCGTGGCGGATGGGGAGCCGGGCATTCGTTCACCGATGCGAACGTCGCCAGCTCCCCCGCCCGTGCACCTCAACCGCGCCCGATCACCTTGAGCCGGCGACGAATGGACTTCGGGAGGAAGAACGCCGCCGCGGCGAGGGCCTCGCGGAGGTTCAGATCCGCGAGATCCTCTGCGGCGCCGGACCAATGGGAGCGAAGCACCGTGAGGCCGGCATTCGAGATGAGCCGCTGGAGGGCGAGCACCAGGAGGAAGACGTCATCCACCTCGCCCAGGAAGGGAATGAAGTCCGGAATGAGATCCACCGGCATCGCGATATAGGCCATCGCGCCAGCCACGAGGATCTTGTCCACGGACGACACGCGGCCGTCCGTGAGCAGTCCACCGAGCAGCCGCAGGTATGTGGGCAGCTGCTTCATGTAGTAGATCACCGTCTTGCGAGCGCCAGTGCGCGGCGCGGTTGTCGCCTCATCGACGTCCACCACCTTCCGCGTGGTCGTCGAACTCGCGGTCTTGCGGGTGCGGCGCGACGCTTCTTGGCTCGTTGGGCTCACGAGACTGCCTCTCAGCTTGGGTTGATACCGCTGGCCGGCCCGGTGCCGGTGGTGCCCGGACTGCCCGCGGTGCCGGCGTCTGTCGCACCTGTCGTGCCGCTCGGGTTCGCTGCACTGCCCGGACGTGGCGCGTTGGCGGCGGTCGCGGCGGCATCCACCACGCGCGAGGTGGCGGACATGACATCACTCGCCACGGACTTGCCCATGGCGGCCGCGTCGTTCAGCACCCCTACGGCCTTGCTCATGAGGCCCATCGTCTCGGCAATGGCGGAGGCGCTCACCTTGCCGGCGCGGAGCTTCTCCTCCACGGCATCGGCGAACCGGCTGAGCGGATTGCTCGCCTGGGTGGCCTGCGCGGTCGTGCGCTCCGCGTACTTCGAGTCGAGGAACTCCACGTAATCGAGAATCTGATAGCCGCGCTCATCGGAGAGCGATTCGAGCTTCTGCAGCAGTTTGTCGCGTAGGTAGACGTTCATGCCGGGATCCGCTGGTGAATGGTGGAGCCACCTGCTGCGCGAATCGTACCGCGGCGCGCTGGGCGTGTCAGCCAGTCCAGCGCGTACGGCGACCGCGGGCGTCGATGTGCACGTACGGATGCCGGTAGTGGCGGCTGATGTAGAGGCCCATCCCTCCGGCGAGATCGGGATGCGCGCCCTCCACTCGCTCCACGGCGAGCATGACCAGCAGTTCGTCGGTCATCGTGATCTGCCCGTCGCCGTCCGCGTCCACGGAGACGTCGGCCGCGTCGCCGTACTGGTGGCGGCTGTCGCGGGCGGCGCGTCTCACCCCGGCATTGTATGCGGGGGCGCGAAAGCCGCTCTGGATGTCCACGGCGAGGTAGGGACGGCGACCATGATCGAGATCGGCGAAGACCAGCTCCAGCTTGTCCAGGAGACGCGGATTGAGCGCGACGTACTTGGGCCAGACGTCGCCCTGATCCTCATGCGACACGAAGTCCGCAATGCGCAGATGCTTTGTCACTTCCAGCGCGAGATCCTCGGGCCGCACCTCCACGAATCCCTCGGGATGATCGTGAACATTCCCGCGCAGCTCGGCGAGATACGTCCCGATGCGATACCCGTTCAGGCTGCCCGACACCTTCTGCTCGAAGGGTACCATCACTGCGAGCGTGGGGGCTCCGAGCAGCTCACGATGACCATCGCGGACCACGGCAAGATGATAGAATCCCGGGGTGGCGGGGGCGAGGGGCGAGGACGCACGCAACGGCTGCGCGGGAGCCGTTGCGGCACTGTCGCCCATGCGGACCCACTCGTACGAGAGCGCGTCAGCGCTTCCCGTGAAGCTGAGGGGGAACTCCACCGGCGCGCCCGGCAGGGCGAAGAGCAGGCGGACGTTCCCACTGCGTCCGAAGGCGTCGGCGGTGGGCGTAGCCAGCGAGGAGGAGGGCAGCGTGGCGGCGGACGCCAGGCGGGCGAATGGCGACGTCGTCAGATAATCGGGACTGAAGAACTGCACGACGCCGAGGGAGGCGAGCGCCACGAGTCCCAGAGTGCCGATGGAAGTCGCTTTGCAGCGCCGCGCATCACGTGGGTGGGTCATCAGGTCGGCAGAAGGGGGGAAACGAAGCCGGCTGTCAGACCCCGAGGGGCGTTCCAGGTGCCGCGCGCAACGGGGAAGTCGTGCAAATATAACACAGTGTGTTACAAATGTCACCTCGTCGCGATAGACCCTCTTCTTGCGTCCGCGTACATTTCCGGATTCTCCTCTAGAACCCGCCAACACTTCGCATGTCGCCTTCCCCGCGTCCCGCTCCTGTCGTACTGCTCGTGCTGGATGGCTGGGGATATCGCGCCGAGCGTGAGGGAAACGCGATCGCGATGGCGAACGTGCCCACGTGGGACCGGATGTGGGCGCGGGCGCCGCACACGCTGCTCGCGGCATCGGGCGAAGCGGTGGGCCTCCCCTGCGGCCAGATCGGCAACAGCGAGGTTGGCCACCTGAATCTCGGAGCCGGGCGCGTGGTAAAGCAGGATCTCGTGCGCATCTCGGCCGCGATCGCTGACGGCTCCTTCTTCACGAACCCGGTGTTCGTCGCGGCCTGTCGCCAGGTGAAGGAGCATGGGGGGACGCTGCACCTGGTGGGACTGATCGGCGATGGCGGCGTGCACGCCATCGACACACACCTCCTGGCGCTGCTGGACCTCGCGGGGCGGGAGCAGGTGCCTCGCGTCGCCATTCATGCGATGCTGGACGGCCGCGACACGATGCCGCGCTCAGGGCTCGGGTATCTCGAGGAGTTGCTGCAGAAGGCACGGGGGCGTGCCGTGCTGGCCAGTGTCGGCGGGCGGTATTTCGGGATGGATCGTGACCATCGCTGGGATCGCATTGCGCTCTGGTACCGGTCAGCGGTACTCGGTGCAGCGCCCCGAACGGACGATCCCCTGGCGTTGATCAGGGCAGCGTATGAGCGATCGCAGACGGACGAGTTCCTCACGCCCACCGCGCTCACGGGTCCCGATGGCGAGCCTGTCGCGCCCATGCGCGATGGCGACGCGGTGATCTGCTTCAACTATCGATCGGACCGCATGCGGCAGATCGTGCGGTCGCTGATCGATCCTGCATTTACCGGCTTTGACGTGGGGAGCCGCCCGAAGGTCAGCGTGTCGACCATGACGCTGTACGATCAGACCTTCGGTGTGCCGGTGGCGTTTCCGCCGCAGTCGATGGCGAGGATTGTGGGCGAGGTGGTGTCGGAGGCCGGACTCACGATGTTGCGGACGGCGGAAACCGAGAAGTACGCGCATGTGACCTACTTCTTCAACGGGGGCGTCGAAACGCCATTTCCGGGTGAGGAAAGGCGCCTGGTGCCCAGTCAGCAGGTGGCGACGTACGATCTCGCGCCGGAGATGAGCGCGGCGGGCATCACGGATGTGCTGGTACACGCACTCGATGCGGGGGAGCACGATTTCATTCTTTGCAACTACGCGAATGGTGACATGGTAGGCCACACCGGATCGATTCCCGCGACGCTCGCGGCGGTGGAGACGGTGGACCGCTGTCTCGCGCGCATCGTTGCGGCGGCGGAGGCGACGGGTGCGCGTTTGCTCGTGACCGCGGATCATGGCAACTGCGAAATGATGATCGATCCCGCGACGGGCGGCCCGCATACGGCGCACACCACCAACCCTGTACCTTTCGTGCTGGTGGACCCCGCCGATGGGAGCATGCGGCCCATGCGCGGTGGCGGGGCGTTGTGCGATGTGGGACCCACGATCCTCCGGATGCTCGGGCTCGAGCGGCCGGCGGAGATGACCGGGCGCGATCTGCTCGAAGTCTGAGACCTGTCCGAATTTTCAGGAGTGAATGTGAAGGCATTCGTCGTTGCAGTGTCATGCATGGTGCTGGCGCAGACCGCCAGCGCGCAGGTGGGAAGCCTGCCGGAGCGCAGCCCGTACCGCGATCTGGAATACACGCAGGAGCTCACCGTGCTCGGTGGCTATGTGCGCGCGAAGACCGACCCTGCCGGAGTCGCGCCGCAGAGTGCGGCCACGGTGGGCCTGCGCTATGAGTGGAGTGTGGCGGGTCCGCTGGCGGTCACGAGCGAGATCACGAACACCTTCTCGCATCGCAACGTGCTGGAGCCCACGCGACCGGCGGCCACCCGGGCGCTCGGGACAGAATCGGCGACCGTGTACTCCGTGGATGCCGGGCTGGCGCTCAACCTGACCGGACGCAAGAGCTGGCATTCGCTCGTGCCACAGGTGCGGGGGGGCATCGGCTTCGTCAGCAGCCGCGCGAAGGATGACTCCTCGGGGTTTGCGGTGGGCACCCCGCTTGCATTCAGCCTCGGCGGCGGACTGAAGTTCGTGCCGGGCGGACGGTATCAGCTGCGGGCCGATGTGACGGACAGGATCTTTCACATTGGATATCCCGACGCGTACTTCCGGACGGCCAGCGACAACACAGCGGTGCTCGACCAGCAGACGGCGCGACGGTTCTACACGAATCACCTGGCACTCACGGTGGGTGTGTCGTACCTCTTCTCGCGCTGATCCACGAGCCGCTGGTACCTCTCTCGACGGCGGCAATCATGGCGCACGATTACGAAGACATCCACAACATCGACTCGCTCGAGGACCGCGAGCTTCGCGACCTGGTGCGCGAGCAACTGTCTCAGCACTCGGGGCTGGACATCGATCAGATCACGGTGCGGGCCTCGGAGGGCAAGGTGACGCTTTCCGGCCGCGTCGGGACGGACGGTGAGTCGCGGATCGCCGAGCATGTGCTCACGGATGTACTGGGTATCCAGGATTTCACGAACGATCTTGTGGTGGATCCGATTGCGCGCGGGCAGAGCTCCGAAGCGGCTGACGAGAGTGTGGAGGAGGACGCCGAAGGCGGCTCGCTCCTCGGTCACCCCATACCCAATCAGTCGGCCGAAGCCGCCCATCTCGCGGACGGTGCACAGGACGACATGTCCGGTACGACGGATTACGAGCGCGTGATGGAGGACGGCATGACCTGGAATCCGCCCGACAGTCCCACGCCCGAAGGCATGCTGGGCACGGACGCGGGCCCGGGCGAGCGGGACGGCCAGCACTGACTGCCTCGGTGAACGCAGCGCCATGCCGCTCTCCCTGACGCGACGTGTGCAGTTCGCTGCCGCGCACCGGTACCGGGTTGCCTCGTGGAGTGACGAGCAGAACGAGGCGGCCTTCGGCGCATGTGCCCGTCCCAGCTACCATGGGCACAGCTACCAGTGTGACGTGACGGTGTCGGGAGCGCTCGATCCCGTCACCGGATTCATCGTCGACCTTCCGATGCTCGACGCCGTGCTCGCCCGTGAGGTGCGTGACCGGTTCGACCATCGGAACATCAACACCGACGTCCCCGGGTTCGGAGAGGGTGAAGGACTTCTGATGCCCACGGGGGAACAACTGGCGCGGTTCATCGGAGAGCGTGTCCAGGCGGCGCTACCCGCCAGCACACGGGTGGTGCGAGTGGTGGTCGCCGAGGACGCGACGCTGAGTGCCTGCTGGGAGCCCGACATGTGACCTTTGTCCGCGGTCGCTCGTTGCAGAGGCGAGCGTCGCGACGTGGCAGTGTGCCCGGCGAGCGTGATTGATCAGTCGCCGTGGCCGTTTCCCTGCTCCCCACATTCCCTCAGTCCCTCGCAGCGGCCAGGAGCGCGCTCGCCGAACAGGCGAAGCCCCTGCTGCGGCTGCAGCGCGATCTGGCGAGTGCCGCCCTGCACCACCTGGATCTGGCGGCATGCCGGCGCCGTGTGCTCAAGGGCCGAGTGGCGTATGTGGCGCAGCGCCAGCTTGCGGGAGGCGCGGCGCTCGATGCGGCCTTCTTGCGGGCGGTGGACTCCCTGGAGCGCGCTGGCCTGGCCTCGAATGACGAGGGACGACAGGTGCCGCGGGAAACGGCGACCATTGCGTCCCTGCTCGCATCGTGGCTTGCCGGTGAGCGTGCATCCGGTTCCGGCGCGGAGGGTGTCGCGCGTCAGGCGGCGGCGATCGTGGGCAACAGTGTGCTGCAGTCGGCAAGCGAGGCCGTGGCTGCTGGACATTCCTGGGCGGACTGGCCATCCACGAGCTGTCCCTGCTGCGGTGGCTCGCCCGATCTCCGGCTCACGGAGGCGGCTGTGGATTGGCTCGTCTGCTCGCGGTGTGATGCGCGGTGGAGTTCGGCGGTGCAAGGTTGCCTGGGCTGCCGGGCGACGGACGAACCCGAGGTGATACGGATCGCGAATCCTGAACTTGGTTACGTCCTCGTGGTGTGCAACGCGTGCGGCCTGTATCTCAAGGAGCGCCCGCGGGAAGGAACGGCGGCGCTGCTCGTGGAGCGCATGCTCACCAGGGATCTGGAGCAGGCGGCCGAAGATCGCGGCCTGCGCTTCCGGGCGTGAGCGCGTCGTCGCGGACCGTTGGCGTTCTGTTGGCAGGTGG
The DNA here is from genome assembly GCA_038233745.1 of Gemmatimonadales bacterium. Taxonomy (GTDB): domain Bacteria; phylum Gemmatimonadota; class Gemmatimonadetes; order Gemmatimonadales; family Gemmatimonadaceae; genus AG11. The sequence goes on along the minus strand of JBBSVF010000094.1, from coordinate 830 downwards.
GCGCGCCGCCCGGTTCGGCGGCCTTCCCAAGGGGCTCGCCCTCGTGGGTGAGCAGCGGATAGCGGACCGTGTGCTGACGGCACTGCGGGGAGCGAGCGACGAGTGCCTCGTCGTGGCCAACGATCCGCGCGCGGCGGGCTGGTTTCCGGGGGTTCGGGTGGTGAGTGACGACTCGCCCGGAAAGGGGCCGCTGGAGGGCGTGGCCACAGCGCTGCGGGCTGCGGATGGTGCGTCGGTGCTCGTCGTCGCGTGGGACATGCCGTATGTGACCGCGCCCCTGCTGCGGGGCATGCGCGCCCTGGGACAGCTGGGACGACCGGCGGTGGTGCCAGTGCGGGGAGAATCGCTCACCGAGCCATTGTGCGCGTGGTATGCCGGAGAGACGCTGGCCCGGTGCGAGGCGCTGCTCGCGCGAGGGGAGACCAGGGCTCGCGCGCTCGTGGAGTCGCTGCCGGATGCCCTGTTGCTCGCCTCCGACATGCTCGAGGCCTATGGCGACCTCGATCGGCTTTTCCTGAGCGTCGACGAGCCCGAGCAGCTTGACGTACTTGGCGGACAGATGCCCCGGATCGGGCCGGCGCCTCGACGCTGAGCGCGCGCGCCGGCATCTTGCGTGCTCCGTGTGGCCGCCGCGCCCGTCCCGCAACCCGAGTACCCACGATGATGAACAGGATCTCACGCGCCGCAGTTGTGCTGCTGGCTGTCGGGTGCACGCCCGCGATGACGCCCGCACCGGCGCCGGTCGTCCCGGCCCCCACCATCGTGCGCACTGCGCCGGTGGCTTCGTCCGCCGGTATGTTGCGCGCCTTCATCGACTCGCTGGTGGAGGT
>JBBSVF010000093.1:0-10620 GCA_038233745.1 Gemmatimonadales bacterium | reverse complement strand
CTGCACGAGCGCCACCAGCGCGCGCCCCCGGATGCGATCCAGTGCGCTGTCCGGAAAGGTGGAGTGTTCCAGCATGTCCGCCACGAGCGAGAGGGCGGGGGCAAGCTTGTCGCGCAGCGCCGTGAAGCGGATGGAGCCGCTTTCGCGATCCACGGACGCCGAGATTTGCGTGCCCAGCATCTGCTGTGCGTCGGACAGCTCATCCGCGGTACGGGTGGTGGTGCCCTCACTCAGCATCTGCGCTGCGAAGGAGCCGGCGCCAAGCTTGTCCGGCGATTCGTAGCTGCTGGTGCCGCCCACGAAGTCGATGCTCACCGCCACCAGGGGAAGGTCGTGCTTCTCCACCACGATCAGGCGCGCGCCATTGGACAGCGTGCTGCTCGTCCATTTCGGTACGCGAAGCACCGGTGCGCGGGAGGCCGGCGCGGGTACCACCGTGCGGTCGATCGTCTGCTGCGCCGGAAGCGGGTCCGCAGGAATGACAACGAAAGCCAGGCCCAGTGCGAGACCGGCGCGGGTGAACGAAGGGCGCGCGATCACTTGGTGCCTCCAGTCAGGTAGTGTGAGCCATCGGGAGCAACCGTCACGATGCTGCTGGCGGACGCGTTCGCCGCCAGTTCAGGCTTGCCATTGGGCACGATGCTCACGATCACGCGGCCTGCGCCGAGGTATCGGTTGGCCACGCGCCGCACATCGGCGGCCGTCACAGCGCGGAGCCGCGCGTAATCGGTCTTGTAGTGCGACGGATCGTTGTCGAACACCTGGCCGGTGTTCAGCATCTCGGCCTTGCCCATGTTGCTCTGAAGCTGCGACACAAAGCCGAACTCCAGCCCGGCCTTGGCCTTCGCGATCTCCTCGGCAGTTGGTCCTTCACGCTTGAACCGTTCGAGCTGCTGGTTCACCGCTGTCTCGATCTCATCGAGCGAGTGGCCGGGTCGCGGGGTGACGCTGAGCACGAAGTTGCCGCCGATCTCATTGTTGTTGTTGAACGCCTGTGTGGCCGCGGCGATCTGCGAGTCGTACACCAGTGCCTTGGTGAGGCGTGCCGTACGCGGGCCGGTGAGGATCTGCCCAAGGAACTGCAGTGCGTAGGCGTCGTTGCTCTCGTCGCCCACGGACGGCCAGCTCATGTAGATGCGCGGTACCTGCACCCGGTCCTCGAAGGTGATCCGCTTTGCAGTGGTGAGTGTGGGGGCCACAGCGGTGGGCCGGGTGATCTTTCCGCCGCCCTTGAGATCACCGAAGTACTTGCGGACCCAGCGCTTCGCCTGCGCCGGATCGAAGTCGCCAACGATCGCGACCGATGCATTCGACGGCGCGTAGTAGGTGCGGAAGAACTGCTTCACATCGTCCACCGTGGCCTGCTTGAGATCCGACATGTAGCCCACGACCGGCCACGAGTACACGTGCGTGTCCGGATAGAGCGCGTAGTCGATCAGTTCGAAGCTGCGACCGTAGGGGCGGTTGTCCACGCCCTGCCGCCGCTCGTTCTGCACGATGTCCCGCTGCGCCTTGAACTTGTCGTCGTCCAGCTTGTCGAGCAGGAAGCCCATCCGGTCGGCCTCCAGCCAGAGTGCGCTCTCCAGGTAGTTGGAGGGCACGGTCTCGTAATAGTTGGTGCGGTCGTTGGTGGTGGAGCCGTTGTTGTTGCCCCCCACACCCTCGGTGAGCCGGTCGTGCAGGCCGTAGGGCACATGGCCCGAGCCGGTGAACATCACGTGCTCGAACATGTGGGCGAAGCCCGTGCGCCCCTTCACCTCGTTCTTCGAGCCCACGTGATACCACACATCCACGGCCACCTGCGGCACTGTGTGATCGGGGGCCAGGATGACCGTGAGCCCGTTCGGGAGCGTCATGGTCTCGTGTGGAATATTCACGGCATTGCCGCCGCTGGCGCGCTGCGCGTGAGCCGGCATGCCGACGGCGAGCGTGAGGAGGGCTGCCGTGCGCAGCGTTCTGAGAGTTCGCATGGGAGGGCGAGTAAGGTGGCGGGGCGCCGAGCGTGTTCAGGAGCGGCTCCAACATGGGGCCGTGCACGACGGGGGACAACAGCAGTTGGTGGCGGTCGGGAGTCGGACCACCGCTCCTGCAGATCCTTCGCTGCCGCTCATGATGACGCCGGGGGGCGCCCCACCCTGTCGTCCTGAGCGCAGCGAAGGACCTGCAGGTCCTTCGCTGTGTTCAGGACGACAGAGCCGCCCTACCGCCCTACCGTCGCCCCCGACAGCATCCCAATCGCGCCCAGCGTGGTCTGCGCCGCGTTGAGGCCCAGCCGGAAGTCCTTGTCCGAGAATGTGGTGAATACATCGGTGACCTGATGCCAGTGCGGATCCCACCCCGCGCCGATCTCGCGCCCGCGCTCGTTCTCGCGCAGGCTGATCGAGGCCACGAGATCCTGAAAGGGCCCGCTGTCGGTGTTGGTCATGTGGTTGCCCACGGCGGCAGGATAGTCCGTCGCGTACCGCTCGTTCGCTCCAGCGAAACGCCACGCCAGCGCCTGCGACGCCTCGGCCATCTTCGAGTTGGACTGGAACTCCACATTCACATCCGCCTCCGGCCGCTGCTCGGGGGGGATGGTGCCGTCGGCCCGCGGCATTCCATGATCGAACAGCATCATGTCATGCTGGATCATCCCCAGCCACTTGGGCTCGGGATACTTCCCCGATCCGGCCGGAGATTCCTTTCCCTGCAGTGCCTCGCGCTGCGCGACGTATGCGCGGGCACCGTTCAGTCCGGTCTCCTCGTTGTTCCAGAGGGCGAAGCGGATGGACCGGTCGGTCTTCACATCAGGCATGCTGAGGATGCGCGCGAGCTCCATCACGATTGCGGTACCGGAGCCATCGTCGTTCGCGGCCTCGCCCCACCCATGCCCGTCCATGTGCGCCCCGACGATGTACATCTCCTCCGGGTGCGTGCTGCCCACCTTGGTGCAGAAAACCTCCTGCCGCCGGCCGGGTGTCGTTGCCTGCGCATCCACTGCGCGGATCCCGAGATCCTTCTGCGCCAGCGAATCGCTGTTCACGCCAGTCCGCGTGCGAACCCCGCGCATGCGTCCTCCACCCTGCGCCGTACCCAGCGCTGCCGCACGCTGGGCAGCCAGCATTGCCGCCGCACGCTGCGCGCTGTCACGCACCACCGGCGCATTCGGCTGGTAGTCATACGTGATGCGCTCGGTGTTCGTGCATCCGTAGCTCTTGAGCTGCGCCTCGATCCAGTCTACCGCCGCACGATTGCGATCCGTGCCCTGGCGTCGATCTCCGAACTGTGTGAGTCCCTTGATCGTCGCCTTGTAGCGCGCCAGATCGAGCCGCGACACGAGCATCTTCACGGGATCCATGGTGGAATCGGCGGACATCTGGGCGCTTGCCGGAGGGAGGGCGACAGTGAGTCCGGCCAGGGCGAGAGCGAGCGTTGGAACACGCATGAGGCAGATCGGGCTGAGGAGAGGTATCGTGAGGCTGGTTCACGATGCGATATCGGACGGCTTTCTGCCAGTTCCCGATATCATGGAGTTTCTCCACTACCCCGCTCCTCCCGCGAATGTCTCACGCCTATCCCGTTCCGGCTGCGCGGCATCGAGCAGAAGCGGTCCTGACCCGGAGCCGATTCGTCTGCACGCTCACCCGCACCTCCATCGCGGCTGACGCGCAGGCTTTCATTCGCGAGATCAACACCGAGTTTGCGAACGCCACCCACAACTGCTGGGCCTACGTTGCGGGCCCCCCGGGCGACATGAATCAGGTGGGGATGAGCGATGACGGCGAGCCGCACGGCACCGCGGGCCGGCCGATGCTCACCGTACTCCTGCACTCGGGTGTCGGCGAGATCGCCGCCGTGGTCACGCGCTACTACGGTGTGACGAAGCTGGGCACTGGTGGCCTGGTGAAGGCGTATTCAGGAGCGGTGCAGCTCGCGCTGGCCACCCTGCCCCTCGCCACCCGCGTGGACTACACCCGACTGCGCATCACGATTCCATACCCGAGTGTCACGGTTGCCCAGCAGCTTCTCTCGGCCCACGCCGCCGAAGTGCTGGAAGACACATGGGCCGTCGACGTCACCTTCGTGGTCCAGGTGCCACGCGAGTCACGCGATGCCCTCGTCGACGCGCTCAGGGATGCCACCCGGGGCGACGCGCGCATCGACTCCCCGGACTGAGAGCCACAGCGACCGCAGCTCACCCATCGCCACCCGACGCTCCGCCATCAGCACCTCGCGCCGCGAGCGCATCTCCTGCACCACCTCCAGCTCGCGCTGCAGCAGTCCATGGAGTTCGTCGTGCGCCGTCGTTGTCGCAGGCCCTTGCATCCCATCCAGCCTCGCCTGCAGTCGGTCTACCTCTGCATCCGTCGCCAACTGCGTGAGTTGCGCGATCTCCGAATCGAGCGTCGCGATGCGTTCGGCCTGCCCCTCGGCGCGCCGCGCTACATCCGCACCCGGCACGCGACGCACGATGGCGTGCAGATGCTGCATTGCTGATTCCGGCTCGGGCTCCTCGCTCGCGCCCAGCGGCCTGAGCAGACGCGCAAGCGCAGGCGTCGTCCACGTGCGCGAGGGCAGCGTCGCCCCGAACAGCAGACGCGAGGCATCATGAACGTGAAGACCGCGCCGCAGCGCCCACACCAGCGCTCCGCCGATCACCGCAGCGGCGCCCAGCAGCACGGTAAGCTCCACCTGCAGGAACTCGCGCGCCGTGGACACCGCGTCGAACCACTCGCGCAGCAGAATCAGTGCGGGTAACGTCACCAGAAAGAGACTCAGCGCCACGCGTGCCGCCCACGCAGGGCGCGGCAACCGGCGCCACAGATCTCCGGGGCGACGCAGCGATGCCGGCCACCACATACTCCACCATTCCGGTGGCCAGAACGCCACCTGCAACAGCTCCCCCGGTGGCACCGTTCGATCACTCGCGTTCCAGACGTGCAGCAGCGCGCCACAGGGAACGATCGCCGCCACGAGTACCAGCAGCAGCCGATCGTAGAAGTGCCTGCCCTTCATTGCGGCCACAACCAGCCAGAGTGCTCCCCACAGCAGCGCATACGCGCCGAATGTCGGCAGTTCCCGCGCTCGCGGCGGCAACGCGTCGGCGCTCATCCCCTCCAACCTCATCAACGCCGCGTGCAACGCCTCTGCACTCGGCCATCGCTCGCCCGGCACATCCCGAAGCGCCTGCTCGATCACCGCGCGGAGCCGCGGTGACATCCCGTCACCCATCATCGCGCGCGCCACGGCGCCGAGCGCGTAGATGTCGCTGCGCTCGTCCACGGGAGCAAATCCCGTGGCCTGTTCCGGCGCCATGAACGACGGCGTCCCCACGATCAGCCCAGTGCTCGTGAAGCCCTCGCCGTCCACCAGCTTCGCGATGCCGAAATCCGCAAGTACCGCGCGCCCGGATGCGGAGTCCAGCAACACATTCGCGGGCTTGATGTCGCGGTGGACGACGCCCTCCGCGTGTGCATGCGCGAGGGCCGCTGCCAGCTCCGCGATGATCCGCGCGCCCTCTGCCTCCGCGATCCGCCCGTCGATCCGCAGGCGCTCGGCGAGCGACATGCCGCGCACATAACTCATGACGAAGTACCAGAGGCCATCCACCTCACCGAACGTGTGCAGCGGAACGATCCCTGGGTGCGACAGGCGCGCCGCAATCCGCGCCTCGCGCCGGAACCGCTCGCGGGCGCCGTGCAGATCGGCGCGGTCGGGCCGCAGCACCTTCACCGCCACGAAGCGGTCGAGCGCAAGCTCCTGCGCCAGGTAGACCATCCCCATGCCGCCGTGACCGAGCTCGCGCACGATCCGGTACTGCACGCCGAGCGCGCGTTGCACGGTGTCCGCCATCGACGTGGCATCCAGTGCGGCGGCGCCGAGTGCGGAGTCGGCCGCATGCAGCACCGCAGCGCGCGCACCGGGCAGGCTCTCGTCCGCCTCCGCCGACGCAAGCAACGAGAGCACCTCGCGCCGGAGCTCGTCGTCCCCCGGCGTGATCGCATCGACGAACGCGTGCCGCTCGGAGAGTGGTTGATCGAGCGCGTCGGCAAGAATCGATTTCACCAGCGCCCAGCGCTCTGGCGTCATTCGCCCAGCATCTCGCGCCGCAACCAGGCGCGCGCAGTGGCCCACTCCCGCTTCACCGTGGCTGGCGACGACCCCACCGCCTCGGCGGTCTCCTCGATGGTCATGCCGCCGAAATAGCGCAGCTCCACGATGCGCGCCTGATCCGGATCGAACCGCTCGAGCGCCTCGAGTGCATCGTGCAGGGCCAGCACGTCGATGGCGCTCGCTCCGTGGTCCTGCGGCTCGTTAGCATTGGCGAGTGTCACCGGGATTGCGCCCCCGCCCCGTTTGTCGGCCAGTCGCCCGCGCGCATGGTCCACAAGCACACGCCGCATCATCTGCGCAGCCACGCCGAGAAACTGCGCGCGGTTTTTCCAGGTGGCGCGCCGCTGATCCACGAGTCGCAAGTACGCCTCGTGAACGAGTGCGGTGGGCTGCAGCGTGTGCGCCTGATCTTCGCGTCGCATCGCGCGTCCCGCCTGACGTCGCATCTCCTCGTATACCAGCGGCAGAAGGGCCTCCGCGGCTGACGCGTCGCCCGCACCCCAGGCCAGCAGGAGCGCCGTTACGTCATGATCGGAGTGCGAAGATTCCTCGGGCATGGTGGCAAGTGGCAGGGAAATCGCCATCGGGAGCACTGACGACGTTAGGCGCGCTTCGCGGAGTGCGTCAAGTCAATCATCGCGGGACGGTCACCGTGCTCCACACCGGCTCGCTATCGGCGCGGCGAGGCACACCGCATATTCGCCGGGCGCCGTGCATATCGCTGGGCGCGATCACACAGCTCCTCCACACATGTCCAGTCAAGTTCCACAGCTCGTTGCCGAACATGATGGCGCTCCATCGCGGCTTCGCGACCGCGACGCGGTGCTCCACAGTCGCGCACTCACGGACGACGCGATTGCCGCAGCCACTGCCGATGCCACCGAGCGGATCGCCGAACGGCAGCGTCTGCTGTATGCGGACGGGAAGCATGCGGTGCTGGTGGTGCTTCAGGGGCGCGATGCTGGAGGTAAGGACGGTACCATCCGGACGGTTTTCGGCGGCGTGAATCCACAGGGCTGCGAAGTCACGAGCTTCAAGGCGCCTACCGATATCGAACGCCGCCACGACTTTCTCTGGCGCGTCCACGCGCATACACCGGCGCTCGGCATGATCGGCATCTTCAACCGCTCGCACTACGAGGAGCTGCTGCATGAACGCGTGCGGCTGGAGCTGCCGAAGAAGGAGTGGTCGCGGCGCTATCGGCAGATCAACGACTTCGAACGCCTCCTGGTGGAGAGCGGAACGGTGATCCTCAAGTTCCTGCTCCATGTGTCGCGCGACGAGCAGCGGAAGCGACTGCTGGACCGCCTGCACGATCCGAAGAAGGGGTGGAAGTTCAACCCTGGCGACCTCGAGGACCGGGAGCGGTGGGACGGCTTCACGAAGGGCTACCGGGGGCTCCTGGCCAACACCAGTACCGACCGGGCCCCGTGGTACGTGGTGCCGGCCGATGACAAGAAAGTGCGGAGCATGCTCGTCGCCCGCACCGTGGCGGACACGCTCGACGCACTCGACCTCCAGTACCCCCCGCTCGATCCTGCCCTGGCAGATACCGAGTTCGAGTAGGGCGCGTCAGGCGGCCAGCGTGGACGTGCAGTTGGGACAGCGCGTCGCGGCCAGCGGTATGCTCAATGCGCAGAAGGGACACACCCTGGTTTCCGACGCTGGGATGGGCCGCCGGTACATCCGGTTCACGGCCTTCACCAGCACGAACACCGCAAGCGCAACTATCAGGAACGTCACCACGGCGTTCACGAACAGGCCGTAATTCAGTGTCACCGCGCCGGCAGCCTTTGCGGCGGCAATGCTGGCATAGGGCGGCGGACTCCTGAGTCCGTCCTTGATCACAAGGAACCGGTTGCTGAAATCGGCACCCCCGGTAAGCACGCCGATCGGTGGCATTACCACATCGTCCACCAGCGACTTTATCACCGCGCCAAAGGAGGCGCCGAGGATGACACCGACCGCCAGATCGATGACGTTGCCGCGCAGGACAAATGCCTTGAATTCCTTCCACATCGCTGCCTCCGGAATGCTGCGTACCGCATGAAGATCGTCATCCCCGGTGGCTCCGGACAGGTGGGGCACCTTCTGGCGCGCGAGTTGGCAGGCGCTGGCCACGACGTGGTCGTCATCTCCCGCTCCGGCGACGCCGGTGCTGGTCGCTGGCGGAGCACGCTGTGGGATGGGCGCACAATGGGGGACTGGGCCTCCGAGCTGGACGGCGCCGATGTCGTGATCAACCTGGCGGGCCGGAGTGTGAACTGCCGGTACACTCCCGAGCACCGGCGTGAGATCATGGACTCTCGCGTGGACTCCACGAGGGTGGTAGGCGAAGCCATCGCGGCCTCGGCTCAACCTCCCGCGCTCTGGCTCCAGATGAGCACGGCGACCATCTACGCGCACCGCTTCGATGCTCCGAACGACGAGCACTCCGGCCGCATCAGCACCGGACCGTCCGGTGCGCCGGACGCCTGGCGCTTCAGTGTGGATGTCGCGCGCGCGTGGGAATCAGCCCTCGAGGAGGCGCCCACCCCCCAGACCCGGCGCGTGGCACTACGCAGTGCTATGATCATGAGCCCCGATGCCGGCGGTGTGTTCGACACCGTGCTCGGCCTCGTACGCCGGGGACTTGGCGGTCGGGCGGGCGATGGATGCCAGTACACGTCCTGGATTCACGAGACCGATTTCGTGGCGGCCGTGGGGTTCATCATGGCGCACGAGGAGCTGCGCGGCGCGGTGAATCTCGCGTCGCCGGAACCACTCCCGAATGCGGAGTTCATGCGCGAGCTGCGCCACGCATGGGGCGCCCGCTTTGGTCTTCCGGCGGCGCACTGGATGCTCGAGATTGGTGCGCTCGCCATGAGCACCGAGACGGAACTGATTCTCAAGAGCCGGCGCGTGATCCCTGCGCGACTTCTGGAATCCGGTTTCCAATTCGTCTATCCCCACTGGCGTGATGCGGCGCGCGAGCTGTGCGAACGCTGGCGTGCACAACATCGCCGTTCTGCCTGAGGCACGAGCACCATGTCGCTGATCGAGAATGTGTCGGACACCGCGCGCTGGGTGGCGAAGTACCGGGCCATGGAGAGCGCACGTCCGGATGCGATCTTCAATGATCCCTACGCCGAGCGGCTGGCAGGTGAGCGCGGCACGCGAATCGTAAATGAACTGAAACGAGGTCGCTCTACAGCATGGGCCATGATCGTGCGCACCCGCGTGCTCGACGAGATGATCCTCGACCGGATCGAGCACGGCGGCGTCGACCTCGTGGTGAACCTCGCCGCGGGGCTGGATGCACGCCCGTGGCGACTGCGTCTCCCCGCCGCGCTTCGATGGGTGGATGTGGATCTGCCCGAGATGGTGGAGTACAAGCGCAATGCCATGTCGGCCGACACGCCCGTCTGCGAGTACGAATCCGTTGCCGCCGACCTGCGCGACGCCGACGTGAGACGCAAGCTGTTCACACGGCTGGCCACGATGGGCAAGAATATTCTGATTGTCAGCGAAGGACTGTTGATTTACCTCTCGCCTGAACACGTCGCCGATCTCGCGCGCGACCTGCACGCCATGCCGGGCGCCCATTGGTGGCTCTCCGACATCGCGCGGCCCATGCTGGTGAAGATGGTGCAGAAGTCCTGGGGCAAGGAGCTCGACGAAGGCAGCGCGCCCTTCCTCTTCGCCCCCGTCGACAGCGCCGCTTTCTTTGCCCCGCTCGGCTGGCGCGAGACCCGTTTTCGTCCCCTGATGGCCGACGCACGACGCCTGCGCCGCGAACCCGCGATGAGCTGGATGTCGCGAGCTCTCGCCCGGATGTTCCCCAGGGGCCGGATGAAGGAAATCATGAACATGAGCGGCAGTATCCTGCTCGAGCACGACACCCTCGCGCTCTGATGCCCGCCGCGCAACGCGTAATCATTCCGGACGACGCCAACGCGGAATTGCGCGTGGGGCGTCGAACGGTAAAGCTCACCAGCCTCGACAAGATCTTCTGGCCCGCCGAGGGCATCACCAAGCGCATGCTGCTGCAATACTACGCTGACGTGTCACCCTGGCTGCTGCCGCATCTGCGTGACCGTGCCATGGTGATGAAGCGCTATCCCAATGGCGTGAAGGGAAAGTGCTTCTTTATGAAGCGGATTCCCGAAGGCCATCCCTCGTGGATCGAGACCTGCGCCATCGAACACGGCTCCGGCAGCGTGATCGACTTCCCCATGGTACAGGATCTCGCCTCACTGCTCTGGATCGTGAACCTCGGCTGCATCGACCTGAACCAGTGGTATGCGCGCTGCGACGACGTCGATCGTCCTGACTACGTGCACTTCGATCTCGATCCGGTGAAGGGCGCCACCTTCGCAAAGGTGCTCGACGCTGCACTCGTGGTGCGCGATGCACTGGAGGCACTGGGAATGAAACCGCTGGTCAAGACCACAGGGTCATCTGGTGTGCACATCTACGTGCCCATCGTGCGCGGGCCCGCGCAGAAGCAGGTCTGGACCTTCGCGAAGGCCCTCGCGCAGGCACTCG